>CAZVAY010000021.1:0-16842 GCA_964625265.1 uncultured Sphingobacteriales bacterium
TGGCCAGTTTTAGTTTTAGCTCATCATTTGATACCACAGTGAAACCGTTCATCTCCGAACCCGTTGCGGCAAGTGTGAGCACTGTCCCTATGGGCAAGGCTTTTCCAGGTTGGGCTTTTCCGGTATAAAAATCCCAGGGATCCTTATCGTAATAGCACCCGGCTGCAACAGCTTTGCAACAGTCAATAACGCTTCCACCCCCTACTGCCAGGATAAAATCGAGATTGTGCTGTCTGCAAAGCCTGATCCCTTCCCGGACACTATTGATTTCAGGATTTGGCCTGATGCCGGGCAGCTCTTTGTATTGTATGCCTGCCTTGGTTAACAGTGAAGTAATGGTTTTATACAAACCATTTGTCTTAATACTTCCCCCGCCATAGGCAAGTAATACGTTTGTACCATACCGGAGAATGTGATCACTAAGCCTACTGATTTCCCCTTTCCCAAACAATACAAGGGTAGGGGTGTTAAAGTTGAAATTCTTCATTTTTTTTCTGTGCTTGTCCCTTATTACTATTGTCAAATGTACATGATTTTTATTCGTTTGAGGTTAGTCTTCTGCAAATGAAAATAAGCAATGGAGAATGAAGAGGTTCCTGCATAACGCTTAATTGTTGGAATAATAGTTTAATAAAAGATCATTTTTTTGCAGGATAAAATCAGGAAAACCCCAATGTTTTGCTTTGATAATTAATTAACATTATCCTTGGTGAATCGGTTATTTTGTATTATATTTGATTTGCGAGTCTATTAAACTACCTTCTAAAAGTTAACATTATGACTGAACGACTTACAACATTAAAAGTAAAATGTCCCCACTGTCAGGGCTTTTTGAAAGATAAAGATGTACAGCTGGATGGATACGAGAGTATCAAAATGAATATTTCTTCGGGTGGAAAGAATGGAGAATTCTGGATCAGTTCGGTTTATGGGAGCAACAGTTTTAAGTCCAACCTGAAAATTAACGCTACCGAATTGGTTGATTTCTCCTGTCCGTTGTGTTCGGCATCACTTAATACACAAATTGAGTGTTCAAGATGCGGAGCGCCTATGGCCCAGTTTCATCTGTCAAATGGTGGAATTGTTAATTTTTGTACCAGGCAGGGTTGCAACAACAATTCGATTGAATTTCCTGAGGAGTCGAAAGGTTCGGGTGGCCATATAAAAGTAGAAGAAAGAAGATCCTTTTGGGAAAGGCTTAACATGAAAACCCCAAAGCATGAGCAACACATTGTCAATATTGTCCCGGAATCGACCTACCTGCATTCTTACTGCCCTCACTGCCTGAAGAGTTTGTCGGATAAAAAATCAACCAGTGTGAAAGTTAAAACCAGTTCAGGAGATATGGGGTTTCTTATCCTGAGTCCATTTCTGAATAACCTGGCCATTAAATGTACCCTGAACATACCTGATGACGAGTTGCTAAAAGACATTGCGTGCCCTTATTGCCATAAAAGCCTGGTTACACATGATCATAATTGCCATCAATGTGATTCCCCTGTTGCTGAGTTATTGGTTCCTGGAGATTCCAAACTGATCCATTACCATATTTGCACGAAGAAAGGGTGTAACTGTCATGGCCTGACCGACCATGACATCATCGATATCAAATCAGCTTATGTTGCGCTTTCAAATGCTTATAAAATGCAGTTTTCCAAAGCTTTTGAAAGGAAAAAGCGGTTAAAGGTATAGTTGACTCAGGCCCAGACAATTTTGTTCAGGTCAGCAATTCCCGGATCATCAGGGTGAAAAGGCACCAGCCGGACCCCATAGATGAATTTTCCTGACGTTTTGGCTTTATACCTGATGCTATATTCCAGTATGTCACCTTCTTCTTTTTGTAATGTCATTTCCCGGCAATCGACAACTTCATCAAAAATATCCGGATCATTTCCATTGACAGTCATCAGGTTTTTATCAGGGACAACTACAACCTGCGCCTTTAGCTCATCCTTATTTAATTGTCCTTTGTTGACCAGAAGTGTTATATTGAAGCTTTCATTCAGGTCAAAGTCATGTCCTGCTTTGTCGTTAAACTTTAATTGAATAATCTGTACGCTTTCAAATCGTGTGGTAATTGATTTTTGCCATTCGGCAATAGTCCGGGCAGCTACAAAATTCTCTGATTGTAACTTGCTCCCAATTAAGTTTGCCGAAGAGTAGATTTTTTCAAAGTAATCCTTTAGCATTCTGTGCGTGTTGAACCCTGACGACACGGAAAACATGGAATTTTTCATCATATCTACCCAGCCATTAGGAATTCCGTTGTTATCTCTCTCATAGTATAGGGGCATGATTTCCCTTTCGAGCAGGTTATAGAACCAATCACTGTCAAAAATATTTTGTGATTCAATATTAACCACATCATCCCTGTTACCTATGACCCAACCAAGGTGTTTTTCATAAGCTTCATCCCACCATCCATCCAGGATGCTACAGTTGATAACACCATTGATTGCTGCTTTCATACCAGAAGTACCGGATGCTTCGTGCGGCCTCAGGGGGTTGTTAAGCCAAATATCCACACTGGAAACCAATTTTCGGGCAATACGCATATCATAATCTTCAATGAATATGATCTTACCCATGAACTCATCTGTCCTGGATAAGGTTACAATCCTTTGAATGAGTTTTTGGCCTTCCACATCATCCGGATGTGCTTTGCCTGCAAAAATAAATTGCACAGGATATTTTTCCTGTAACAGAATAGATTTAAATCTTTCAAAGTCGTGGAGGAAAAGCGTTGCCCTTTTATAAGTAGCAAATCTTCTTGCAAAACCAATAGTCAATGGTTCGGGTGAAAATGCCGAAACCATGTTTTCGGTAAATGTAGGGTTATCACCTTCACGCAGCCAGTGTTTGCGTGTCTTTTCCTTTACGAAGCCGAAGAATTTTTCTTTTAGTTCCAGGTGCTTTTCCCAGATAATATTGTTGGGTATATTTTTTATCCCGCTAAGGTAATTCCTGTCAATCTGTTTATTTTCCCAATCTGCCAGTCCTGATTCCCTGAATATTGTTTTGAAATTCGGATGTAACCAAGTGGGAAAATGGACACCATTTGTCACGTGGGTAATAGGTATTTCTTCCATCAGTAGGCCAGGCCAGATTCTTTGCCACATTTTCCTTGAAACGACACCATGCAACTTGCTTACTCCATTGCGCAGAACAGAGTTTTTTAATGCAAGTACTGTCATCTCAAAATCTCCGTTATCATTTTCATTTCTCCCTGCAAGTTGCATAAAATGCTTCCATCCCAGGTTTTGTTCTTCGACAAAATCTTTAAAATAACCTGAAATCAACTGCATGTTAAAAGTTTCATTACCTGCAGGAACTGGGGTGTGAGTAGTAAATACCGTACAGGCCTTGACCACTTGCCGGGCCGTTTCAAAATCAAGTCCGTTTTTGTTCATGAGGTTGATGACCCGTTGTATGATCATGAAGGCTGAGTGTCCTTCATTGAGGTGATACACGGAAGGCTTTAATCCGAGTGCATTAAGTAAATGAATGCCACCAATACCCAATAAAATTTCCTGCTCAATCCGTTTAACTTTACCACCTCCGTAAAGACGGCCGGTTATTTCCCTGTCAGCAGGTGCATTCTTGATAAGGTCAGTATCAAGCAGGTAAACGGGTATCCTGCCTACCTGTACTTTCCAGACTTTTGCGCTAACTTCCCTACCGGGATACTGTAAAATGATTTCAAACGGCCTGCCTTTTATTTTAACTTCCGTAACAGCCATCCGGCTGAAATCATTTTTGAAATCTTTCATGGATTGTTCGCCTGTCCTGCTTATGCCTTGCTTGAAATAGCCTTTCCTATACAGAAGGCCAATACCCACCAGGGGAATATTGAGGTCTGAAGATGATTTAATATGATCTCCTGACAAAATACCCAGGCCCCCTGAATAAACAGGCAAGGACTCGTGAAACCCATACTCCATACTGAAATAGGCAACTGGATTGTTGGAAGTAATTTTTGACTTGACTGAAAGAAGGTTCCTTTTTTCCTCCATGTAAGCATCAAATTTCTGCATGACCTTCTGGTAATGCAGCATATAGTCTTTGTCCCTACCGGCATTTTCCAACTTACCGGGCCTTATGTTTTCAAGCAGGCTCACGGGGTTGTTTCCCGTTGCCTTAAACAGCTTGGGATCAAGTCTTTCAAATAACAGGGTTGCATCATCATTCCAGCTCCACCAAAGGTTATAAGCGAGCTTACGAAGCTTCTCAATTTTAGCTGGTAAAACTGATCTTACCGCAAATGTGCGCAACCGGGGTTTACGGCTGTTCGACCCGCTGATTTCAATGTATTTTACTTCTTCATTCATCTGTGTACTCTGCTCCATTCTTTGGTTTTTATTCTCCATGGCAATCCGATATGCATCCAGGTAATAGGTGAAAAACTCTTTCCAGTAAAAACCGGATGCTGTTTCAATTATTTTATCTTTGGGATAAGACTTGTTCTTTTTGACTAAATCTGTTAGAATAATGTCAAGTTGTGAGGCAACTACATAATCAGGTTGGTTTTTGCGGTTAAGAACTTCTACCACAGTGCAGTCCCGGAAGTTATTTTCAATCCAATTCCCAAATCCGGCAAGGTTGGTTGTCACAGTAGGCACTCCGGCTGCGATGCTTTCAAGGGGTGTATAACCCCAGGGTTCGTAATACGATGGAAATACGGTCAGGTCGAACCCGGCTAATAGTTCGTGATAATCGAACGGGAACAAAGGGTCAGTTTTTGATAAATATGCAGGTACAAAGATGATCTTGACCCTGCTGCCGGGATGGTTGTCAAGGCCTGCTGCAAGGCATTGGTTTATCACGGGGTCATTTTCGGAGCCGGGGAGGGGATGGGTGGCTATTTTATGGAAAGGCTGGTCCTCCTTTTTATTCCTGCTACCCTGGTTGCCTGTGGCTATGAGTAGGAAAGCTACCAGGTTGTGGCCTTCCGGTATCAGGGCATTTTTTTCAATATTCTTTAGCGACTCGATAAAAATATCCAGCCCTTTATTCCTGAATTCATATCGTCCTGATGTGGCAATTAGGGTGGTTTTTTGCGGGTACAGTCTCTGACCGGTAAATGTGGAGGCAAATTCGAGGATTTGATCTCGTATTTGAGGGCTTTTTTTCTGGCTGACATCAGAATAACCGTTGGGTAATATGATATCGGGTTTTTTACCAAGAAGGAATTCAGCTTCTGTCCCGGTGATTGAACTGACAGTCGAAAAACAGTCGGTATTTTTGGCCAATGCTACTTCAAGACTGTGCTTGGGCGTAACCTGTAACGAGGAAGCCAATCGTTGAGGCTCAGATCCCTGAATATCCCTGTAAAGGTCAATGCCGTTTCCTGCCATGGACCTGCCCAAAACAGTAGCATGAGTGGTAAACAAGGTCGCCACTTCCGGCAAATGATCTTTGAGCCAAAGCAGGCCGCTGCCGGTCATCCATTCATGAAAGTGGGCATATTGCTCAAACCCGGCATATTCTTTTGCCAGGGCTTCAATTGCCCTGCCTGCCTGAATACCAAATAATACGGGTTCTTCGTAATCCCAGGTCGAATTCATTGAATCTACGCCATAACGCTCCCAAAGATAATACAGTATCTCATTCTTTTGGGCTATATTTTCAATGGCTATTAGCAATACTTTGGGTTTGCCGTTAATATCCCAATAACCTGTTTTGGCGTTAATTCCTTCAATGGAAAGCCGGTTGTTCAATGTGGCTAAATCTCCTTCCGTGCTTTCAACAAATCCTGGATTATCATTCAGTAAAGGGCCGATATAAATTAAATTCTCTTCGAAATTTTCAATTGCCTGTGGCATTTTGGAAGTGATCACGGTGTGGATTCCGCCTACCTTGTTGCATACTTCCCAGGATATCTCGTATAATATTTTGCTGTTATTCATGTTGTCCAATTCGAATAAGGTCTTAAAATCTGATGGTCATTATCTTATTTGGAACGGCAAAAATCAATATTTAAGACAGATTTTTTGGCCAGCTCTTTTAGATTTGTTAGCGGGGTTTGTAAACTCCTCTCTTTTTTAGTGTTTCAACCAGGTCGTTCATGACATGGGTATATATGACAAAGGCATCGTAAGGAGTTTCATAAGGATTAAAATATTTATGTACATCGCCATCGGAGAACCATTTGGTACACATGTAATAGAAGTGGTCAGAAGTAAGTAATTTCCGCCAGGTATGGATTATATCGGGGTCTTTGGTCTTTTTTACGGCTTCTTCGAGCTGGTAAATTTTTTCAATGGCAGAATCCTGCAGGTGGTTGCCCAGCCAGGCCGTCAGGTCACGTTCAACATCGGCCCATGAGATGTAAAAAGGTACATCAATTTTTGACATAGGTGTGTAATGTTCGTTGACTTCCTTTGGCATTAAAAACCTGAAATCAGGATTTTTTAAAATAGCTGATGGAAGGGCCCTCATAAAATCAAATATCCCGGTATCGGCCCACTGGTGTTCACCAAAGGTTTCGTAGTCCATAAACAGGTTGATTACCTCTCCGTTGCCGCTGGTAGCGTGCACCCAGTCGGAAAATTTTTCAGTTGTCAATGGCCATTCTTCCCAGCCACGGTTACTGAACCTGAACGCAATGTCGTCTGAAAGTTTGTAGTTTTTTAACAGCAGGTTGAGTTTATAGGTGTTCACAGGCTGGTATAGGAAGTTAGGGCTCCGCCATCCCATGATCTGGTTTGCACCTTCAGCAAGAACGGTACGGTATCCCATTTTTTCCAATTCAGCCGCCAGGTCATTGTGATAGATCAACTCGGTATTCCTGAATGTAGTAGGATTCTGGCCGAATAACTCTTTCACCTTGTTTTTGTGCATTTTTACCTGTTCGTGGAAATCTTTTTTCGAAAACAGGAATGCAAGTGAATGGTAGTAGGTTTCGTTGATGAACTCCACCTGTCCTGTGGCAGCCAGTTCCTGGAATAATTCGAGTACATAAGGATTGTATAATTCAAACTGTTCAAGGGCAACTCCTGAAATAGAAAAACTAACCTTGAATTCTCCCTGAAATTCCCTGATCAGGTCAAGTAGCAACTTATTCATAGGAATATAGTTTTTTTCGGCTACCTTATTGAGTATTTCCCGGTTGGCTTTTTCGTCTTCATAAAAATGGTTTTCCCCGATATCGAAAAAACGGTAATCTTTCCTAAGCCGGAAAGGCTGGTGTACCTGGAAATAAAATACTACTGATATCATAAGTTTACTGATTCAATATGGTCTGGTAAAGGTTATTAAGTTTTGCTCCTGCTTTATCCCAGTGAATATGATTTAATTCTTCACTGCTTTGGTCTGCAATCTCTTTCGCAAGTTCCTCATGTTGAAGGAGGTCAATCATTGTATTGGATAGTTTCTTTACATCCCAGAAATCTACTTTGGGTGCATGATTTAGCAGTTCGGCAACACCCGATTGTTTGGAAATAATTGCCGGCACCCCATGGACAATAGCCTCAAAAGGTGAAATGCCAAATGGCTCAGATACGGAAGGCATGACATAAATATCACTGATTGCATACATTCTTTCCACATCAATTCCGGTGAGGAAACCTGTAAAATGAAACCGGTCGATCATCCTGTATTCAGCCATTCGGTTGATCATTCGGGGAAGCATATCGCCACTGCCTGCCATCACAAACCGCACATTTTTAATTTTGTCGTAAACCAGCTTGGCAGCTTCAATAAAATAATCAGGCCCCTTTTGCATGGTGATCCTTCCCAGGAACAACACAATTTTTTCATCAAAATTCTTTTTGATTTTGTGTTTTTCAATCCTTGTTTGTTTCGATACAGCATTATGGACCACTTCAATTTTTGATTCGGGCTGTCCGTAACGCTTTACAAGTATATTTTTGGTATAATAAGAAACAGCAACAATCTTATCGGCATGATCCATCCCGAACCGCTCAATATCGTACAATTCCTGGTTGATGTTTTCTCCACTCCTGTCAAATTCTGTAGCATGGACATGAATGACAAGAGGTTTTTTGCTGATATTTTTTGCAGCAACACCTGCGTAATAGGTAAGCCAGTCGTGGGCATGTATGATATCAAAATCTTCTGCCTGTCCCAGCACTTCGCCAATAAAACCATAACGGTGGACTTCGTCCATCAGGTTTTTGCCGTAATTGCCTGTAAATTTCATGACCCCAAACTCTTCGTATTTTTGGATTCCTTTCTTTGAGAGCCTTTCATAAAATTTAAAAAACTCATGATAGGTTTCCGAGGTAAAATAGGGGGCAATATTGAATTCCTTCTCAAAAAAGGTTGTACCTGCGCGCTTAACTTCTTTAATGACGCTGCTGTATTTTTTTATCAGGTTGATCTCGTCAGCTGCAATGATGTGGGCCCTGGATTCGATTTTTTTCCCTCTTTTCGTGGGTAAAACAAAAGTTACATCTGCTCCACTATTGAGTAACCCGTTGGTAATCCCCAGGCTTGCTGTCCCTAACCCCCCGCTGATAAATGGAGGGAATTCCCATCCAAACATTAGTACCTTCATAACTTTCCTTTTACGACCGTATTTTTTTAACTGTTTCCAATACCCTGATGGCTTCACCCATGCTTCGTGCATACAATAAGCAACCTTTCGCTACCTGTGGCGGGTTAGGCCTGAACAATTCTGAGATACCCAAAAGGCCGTACATCTTCAAATGTTTGTGAAACAATTTGTCGAATGTGGTAAGCATGTAATCGGCAACCTCTTTATGGTCTTTGTTGTTTTTCAACAGGGCATCCATATAAATGCCAACAAAAAATGGCCAGACCATTCCCTGGTGATAAGCTTTTGCCCTGATCTCGCGATTGCCCTTATACTCGGCCTGGTACATGGGGTTTCGTGGCGACAAGGTTCTGAGCCCGTAAGATGTTACCAGGTGCCTTTCCACGACTTCCAATATAGAAATGGCCTTGTCATTTGATATACAAGTAAAGGGTAATCCCACTGCATAAAGTTGGTTGGGGCGGATGGATGTGTCCTTGTCATGGTCACTGCGGTAAACATCAATCAGGCATCCGTCCTGTTCATTCCAGAATTTATTTTCAAAGTTTTCTTCAAATTTCCTGGTAATGGCAGAGAATTTTTTCAGTTGGCCGGGGTTGAGTTTATCTTTAAGTTTTTCAATGACAAAACGCAGGTTATTGTACCACCAGGCATTGATTTCAACTGCAGCGCCATGACGCGGGGTAACCGGCCTGCCATCCACCTCGGCATCCATCCAGGTATGTCTGGTCCCGGCAGTTCCTGCATAGAGCAAGCCGTCCTCACCCAGGAATACATCTTTTATTTTATTAGAAGCCAATGACTCCAGAATGTCAATGGCTGCCTTTGCCAGGTATCTTTTAACTTGTGCCAAATCACCGGTATGATCCTGGTATTCCTGTATGGCCCGGATAAACAATAACGAGGGGTCTATAGCATCTGTTACAGTGCCCCCGTCATCAAGAACTATTTTTGGGAGTTGGCCATGAGTAACGAGACCTGCATATTTCTTCAGCAGGGCAAAGGCATCATCCTCCTGGCCCCTGCAGAGCATGAGCCCGTTCATAGCGACCAGGGCATCCCGGGTCCATTCCCTGTACCAATGATAACCGGCAATAATTCCGGGCTTGTTGTTATTCTTAAAAATCAATTTGTCGGACTGGAATTTTAATACATCAAGGCTTGTATTTTCCGGATACAACTGTTGTTTTGATTCCACAACTGACAGGTTTTTATTCCATTCGCTGGTGAAATTAGTTTTGTCAGTTTTGTCAAGAGATGCCCTGAAAATAATACTCTTGCCTTCTGACAATGTGAATTCAAATACGCCCGGACAAAACAGGTCTTCCTGGTAATCGTACCCCCGGTTTCGCTCCTTGAGGTATTCAAAGTTGTACCACCAGTCCGGTGATGGATAGAAAACCGATTTTAATGAAGATTGAAGATGAAGTCCCGGTAATCCAGGATATAGGCTGATCTTAAATCCATTCTTTTGATAAAATGTTTTGGGCTGAATATCCATATTTTGCTTCGACAGGCTATGAATATCCCTGAATGCCAACAAGGGCTCAGCCCTGAATTTGATAGGCTTTTCTGACCGGACCACCTCATACCTGACCATGGTAGTGTTTTGATCAGTAAGCATCATGACCGACTTTTTTAATAAAATATCGCCAATGGTATAGTAGGTCTCAGGTATCAGGTTGTATTCAAAATGTTCAATGTACTTATGCCCTGTAGGACTGTACACATTAGGAAATTTGTTTGTGCTCAGGTGAAATATATTGTCCTTAATTGTGGCAGACATTTCAATTTTTGAAAGAAAATTGACTACCGAATTTCTATCGGGTAAAGATGCTGCCAGTAAACTATGGTATTTCCTTGTATGGCAATCCAGAACGGTACTTGAACAATAACCGCCTTTCCCATTGGTCAGCAAATACTCTTTTTTAAGGGCTATCTGCAGATCCAGTAAGTCCTCTCTATCCAGTTTAATCTTCATAAAATGCTGTTTTTCAAAAATAAATAAAATCTGCTAAATAACTGTGGTTACCTATTAATAATTAACCTATCTGATTTTGCGGAACCGTTGTTATCAAAAACCGTGACCAGGTAAATACCATTCTGAAGTCCGGAAACATTAACACTTTTCAAGTTGGCAGAACCTGAAGAATAATCTTCTTCCATAACAACTTTTCCGGTAAGGTCGGTAACAACAATTCCTGTAATGTCCCGATCCCTATTGTCAAAGGAAATGTACTGGTTTGCCGGGTTGGGATAAATGTGTAATCCTGCTTTCAATTCATCCACAGGAATTCCAACTCCTTTGAAGTATAATAATATGTTATCAACTTTTAATTTGTTGCCAATGCCAATCACTGCAGGGTTGAGGAAGTTACTGGAACCGACAACAATATTGGTTGAATCAATGTCTTTGGCGGCCAGGTTGAAGGTTAAACTTTTATAGGTGTAATCAGCTGTTCCCGGAAGAAACAGCATATTGGAATCCACTATTTCAGACTTGTTGAGCGTGGGATTGAACTTGGAAAAACTTATATAGAACAAAGCAGTATCATCTGTGTTTTTCGAGTTGTCATATTTATAGTAGAAAGTCACAGAATCAGGTTTATTGTTGAGTTTAAAACCTCCCCCAAAATCATCACCCATCAGTTGCCCGGTGGTAACAATACCAAAGGGCTGCGCGTTTGAATCAATATTTGCCATAATGGTATTAATTTCCATGGCATAGTTGCCTTCCTGGGCATCATTTGATTTAAATGCATATGGGGGTATTCCGACTAATTGGAACAGGGTGTTGAACGTATTCCAGCCGAATGGTTCCTCTGATCCAAAGGATTTCCAGTTTTCAAAGCCGGCATTCGGTACATTTTGGGTTGTCCCTGTAAAGCTAATGTCATCGACCATGAGCCAGTTATCAATATTGTTGGGTACATCACCGTCAGGGTAACCGGAGGCAAGGATGAAAAGTGCTGTATCCGGGTTTGCAGGCATCGAATCAATAGCAAATGACATCTCTTTCCAGGTATTCTGGTCACCATAAACAGTAAAAATATTCAAACCGATAGGGAAGCCAGATTTTAAAAAGAGAACCGCTACCACAGCAGAATCATTGTTTGCACAATGGTATTTCATGGAAAGTTTCAAAGAATCAGGTTTGGCTGTAAAAGGAAACCCGTCTGTAAAATATTCCAGGTCGGAGCTAAATGCTGCCAGGCCGGGTTGTGTATCAGTGGGTGTCACAAACGAGTTTAACCTGATACTGTATTTACCTTCCACAGCATCAGTTGATTTAATAACGCTTATTTTTTGGGCTTCAATAAAGGATTGCCTGTTCGAGGTGGAATAACCATCCGGTTCTTCAAACATGGGAATTGTATTCCATATCTCAAAGTTCCCATTGGGTACACCCTGGGATTGTGCCGCAAATGACAGGCAAACTGCTATCATTATCAGTGTAAAAAGTTTTGTTTTCATAGTTATTTTAGTATTAAAATTAAGAAAAGCCCTTTATCAAATAGCAAGCCACTAATTTGATCCGCTTCAAATTTAAAATTAATTTAACTTAACCTGAAAAATTCTTGAATTTATCATATAAAAAATTGGCAATTGAAAAATCAGTATTAGACAGACATTCGTAGGGAAATAAAATTATGATACCTTTGGAATGAACCAATGTTAGCCGCATGATGGAAATTGAAGGGAACCTGCGAAAAATGAATTCCCGGTACAAAAATGAAGGAATGGCAGTCGATTATTATTTGCCGTTGAATGAAAACAGTTACTTTGTCAATGATTGGATTGGGAAAAATATCCGGTTTCATTATACCGGTCAGATCAATTGCATTAAATGTGGTAAACGAACTAAAACATCATTTCAACAAGGCTTTTGTTACAATTGTTTTCAAACGGCCCCTGAAGCCGACCCTGCCATCATCCGTCCGGAACTTGATCAGGCGCACCTGGGTATTTCGCGCGATATGGAATGGGCAAAAAAATACAGCCTGGTCCCACATGTAGTTTACCTTGCTGTCTCGTCAGGTTTGAAAGTAGGGGTAACGCGTAAGGAAAACCGTTTTACCCGCTGGGTTGATCAGGGTGCTCACAGGGCCATTGTCCTGGCTGAAACGCCTAACCGAAACCTGGCTGGGCAGATTGAGGTAGTCCTGAAAGGGCATTTGGCTGATAAAACAAATTGGCGCAAGATGCTGACCGGAAATATAGATATGCAGACAGAACTGGTGCAGGCAAAACAACAAGCAACAGAATTTATCCCTACAACACTCGATGCGTATATTTCAGCAGATGACACGGAAACGGTTTTCCAATATCCGGTAACCGCCTACCCGGCTAAAGTCACTTCGGCTAATTTTGACAAAACTCCTGAATTCAATGCCATCCTTACCGGGATAAAAGGCCAGTACCTTCTTTTTGAAAATGGTGCGGTGATCAATATCAGGAAATATGGTGGCTACCTGATGAATATGAAAATTTATTGACACCGGTAAATTTTACTCAAAAGAATATTCTTAATTTTAAAGTCAATTTCAATCAAATGGAAAAGAATGAAAGTTCCAAAGTGGATATTTCTGATAGTGTTTGGGTATTTATTTCTTAACAGTCATGCCCAGGTTTTACTCAATCCGCAGGTAGATTCAATTCCCATGCGGGATGGGAAAATGCTTGCTGCAGATATTTATTTGCCGGATACAACAGGTCAGTACCCTGTCATTCTTATCCAGACACCCTATAACAGGCTCTACTACCGGATAGGATTGCCCCTGGTTGGCAGAGACCTTAAAACAAGTCAATATGCATTTGTTATCGTTGACTGGCGCTGTTTCTATGGGTCAAAAAAAGCCTGCAAACTGCTTCCCGACCGCGGCAAGGATGGTTATGATGTGATTGACTGGATTACCAATCAAACCTGGTCCAATGGAAAAGTAGGAACCTGGGGGCCTTCTGCGCTTGGTAAGGTCCAGTATCTGACAGCCCGTGAACAACATCCGGCCCTCAAATGTGCAGTACCCATTGTGGCAGCACCACAGTTTACCTATAAAGAATATTATCCCGGAGGTGTTTACAGACCGGAATATGTTGAGCAACTGGATGCTTTGGGTTATGGCATGTCCACTATTCTCCAGGCCCATCCCTATTACGACAACTGGTGGAAAATTGCTGAAAAAGCAAGCTGGTATCCTGACAAAATCAAAATTCCCCTTTTGCTTATTGGCGGTTGGTTTGACCACAATGTCGGAGAAATGTTCGATTTCTTTGACACTCTGGTAAAGAGTTCTGATCCTGTCGTTCGCGATCAGCATAAGTTTCTGGTAGGGCCATGGACACACACCACGGTAGGTCTTGAGCGTGTCGGTGACCTTGATTTCCCTGAGGCAAAAGGTGTCAGTGATTCTTTTACCCGCCTGTTTTTTGATTATTACCTGTTAGGGGCAAAAAACGGATGGCCATTAACCCGGACCTTCATTGTTTCAAAGGTCGTTTGGCAAGGAGGGAATGGGTATAAAGCATTTTTTAACCAATATACATATGGTGAATACACGAATAACCAGGGGTTCTTTGATTCCCTGTTCATCAATACAGAACCATTTCCGGTCAATTCGTATGGGATTGTGGGAAACCCACGTTTTCCCTCGCCCACAATAGGCGGCCCAACGCTGCGGACTGATCTGAAGCAGGGTCCGGTGGATATTTCAGGAGACATTCATCACGACTCCTCCCATTTCTTTTTTTATTACTACCCTGATCATCCGTCAACAGTCATGATTGAAGGCAGGTCAACCCTGCACCTGGGGGTTTCTGTTGACCGTCCCGATTGCGATCTGGCTGCCCGCCTGGCCGTGTACAACCCTCAGTCGAACAGGATTTATATCCTTGCTGACGGCATCATGAGGTCCAGGTTCAGGAACGGGTTTTCAAAGAATGATGAAACACTTGTAACACCTTATCAAAAGTATGAGCTGGAAATTGAGTTTCCACCTCTTCATACTGAGATTGTTGCCCCGGCAACATTGGTGATCATTATCAGTTCATCCAACTATCCCCGGTTTGATGTTAACCTGAATAATGGAAAAGAAATGTATACAGCCGGAGATACCAATGTAGCCCACATAAAGCTTCGGTTCGATGGTTCATCCTATTTCCGGTATACCGGGATGGAAATAATTGAAGGGATAAAAGAACAATCTGGAAACAAAGTGGTCATATATCCCAATCCGGCCTGTGATTATTTGTATTTTCAATCAGTAAAAAACACAACCCACAATAAAATTGAAATTATTGATATCAATGGGAGGTTGGTTAAGTCCATGTATCCGGTTGTAAACAGCATTAATATTCAGGACCTTGATCCTGGCCTGTACCTGTTTAGAATGAAAAACAATGAAGGGGTTATGTCAGGACGTTTTATAAAAATGTAACAATTGGATTTAATAAGCTTATGCTTTATTTGTTGCACATTTTGTCAATGATGCCTGAATAAATACTGAATTCAGGTTGGAAAAGGAAACCCTATGTAGCCTGTTGAATTGCACCTGTCCAGTACATGGTTTTCATTGGCTCAACTTTTTTATTGGTTTTTAATAAAATCAATATATACAGGTTGCTAACTTCAGTATACTCCCTGTTCACCTTAACACTATCTCGATTTTATTTATTTTCCAAAGTTTCGACCCGCTTCAACAGGGCCCTGTAATTACTTTCCTGTTGTTGTAATTTATGCTGTTGTTCAGTGATTAGTGTTTGCTGCTCACGGATGGCCTGAAGCAATACGGCACTCAGGTTGGAATAGGAAACACTCAGGTAGCCTTTTGAATCACGTCTGACCAGCTCGGGAAACTGTTTTTCAACTTCCTGTGCAAGAACACCGATCTGAACTCCTGAAGGATGTGTCCGCTGGTTTTTGAATTCGTAATAAACAGGCTGTATCTGCAATACTTTTTCCAACACAGATTCCATGGGTTGAATATTTGTCTTCAGTCTTTTATCAGAATTCTGTGTCAGGGTTCCGCCAATAGTCATGTTGCCGTTATCATATAGTATCAGTGCGTTGTTGCGGTTCGTATCCACTCCGTTTCCAATGATAAATAATCCGTTGTAAACAGAATCATTGTAAGCGCCACCTACAAGTCCGTACTGGGCTGAAGCCAGGGTATTAAACCCGGTTGAAGTGGAATAATTGGCAAATGAAGAGTTATTGCTACCCAATGCTACTGAAGCCAACCCTTTTGCCATATTATTGGCACCGATGGCAGTTGCATATTTGGCTTTGGCTTTTGACTGGAAACCAAAAGCATTCGAATAAGCTTTTGTTGCCGAGTCACGGAAACCCATTGCAATGGCTGCAAACCCTTTTGCATTGGAAGAGTCGCCAATCACTATGGCTGAAGATTTGGAAGCCAGTGAATTTCTGCCGAAAGCAATGGCATAGTCGCCTGAGGCAGTTGAACTGCTACCCAATGTCATGGATGCATTCCCTGAAGCTGTTGAATTTAGTCCCATGGCAAAAGCATAAATCCCGGAAGCCGTGTTACTTTCGCCACTGACAAATGAAGAATTCCCTGAAGCGGTTGAGTTTTTACCAAATGCTGTAGAATTATCTCCCGAAGCAATGGAATTTATTCCCATTGCTGAGGCGTAGTTGCCACTGGCCTGGGTAGCTGAACCTACTGAAAACGAATAGGCTCCGGTTACAGTACCGTTCCCAAATGCTACAGCCCCGGTGGTATCGGCCTGGGCATTGTTACCCATCGCAATACTGTACTGGCCCCTGGCCAGGGTATTGAACCCGGTAGCAAAGGAGTAACTTCCGATTTTAGTTTCATCCCAATTGGTATTTGTTACTGTTCCTGCCCTGAATGCTTTAACGGAAGGCTCCCAGAACAATTTGGTCTGAGAAGTAGTGGTTGGAAATGATCCGGTTGATCCTTCAACCAGGAGAACGTTATTTTTAATATGTACCCCTGTTGTTGGATTGTTGGTTCCTATACCAACTTTACCGGCTGTAAAATAAATGTTAGAACCATATTTTTTCCAGACTGAATCTACCCTGACTATACTGTCAGCATATTTTTTATTGACAGCATCGTTATTGGCCGTTGGGTCAGCCAGGTTGGTGATCCTGTTAGTGCCCATGTCAAGGTTGCCTGTCATGGCCTGGCTGCCGTCAAGC
Source organism: uncultured Sphingobacteriales bacterium (assembly GCA_964625265.1). Taxonomy (GTDB): domain Bacteria; phylum Bacteroidota; class Bacteroidia; order CAILMK01; family JAAYUY01; genus CAYNBC01. Next base: position 16,704 of record CAZVAY010000021.1, read on the forward strand.
AGCATGAAGTCTGACAGATTTTTATCGTCAAATAAATCGGCATTCAGGTTGGCAACTTTGGTCGTTGATGCCACTGTCAAGGGTGCTGTTCCGGTGGTTACATCCGATTCAAAAGTTTTTGAAACAATATTGTAATTGC
>CAZVAY010000022.1:0-16520 GCA_964625265.1 uncultured Sphingobacteriales bacterium
CCATTGGCTCCTTCATTTTTATTGGACCTACCGGGGTTGGAAAAACTGAACTGGCAAAAAGCCTGGCGGAATTCCTTTTCAACGCTGAAAGTAACCTGACACGGATTGATATGTCGGAATACTAGGAACGTCATACGGTATCGAGGTTGATTGGGGCTCCTCCCGGTTATGTAGGCTATGACGAAGGTGGCCAACTGACCGAAGCGGTAAGAAGAAAACCTTACTCGGTCATTTTGCTTGACGAAATAGAAAAAGCCCATCCCGATGTATTCAATATTTTACTCCAGGTTCTTGATGATGGCATGCTAACCGACAATAAAGGCCGGACTGCCAATTTTAAAAACGCCATTATCATTATGACATCAAACATGGGTTCGCATATTATCCAGGAAAAATTCATGAATAGCCATCAATCAGACCTGGAGAAACTTACAGAATCGGCAAAATCGGAAGTTATGGCACTTCTCAAAAAATCGGTCAGGCCCGAATTTCTCAACCGTATTGACGAAGTGATAATGTTTAAACCACTGGATGAGAAGGAAATAAAAGAAATTGTAAAACTCCAGCTTGACAGTGTGGGCAAGAAGTTAAAATCCAATGGCATTAAACTTGAAATCAGCGAGGCCGCCATTAACGCACTGACCAAAATGGGTTATGAACCTGAGTTCGGTGCAAGGCCACTAAAAAGGATTATCCAGAAAATGGTCATTAATTATCTTTCAAAAGAAATTCTTGCAGGCAGGGTCACTGCCAACCAAACCATTTATCTGGATATTCAGGGTGATGATAATTTTATCTTTAAAAACAAATAACAGAGTATATTTGACCTGAAACAAGGTTCATGATAATCAGAAAGGATATCAGTTATGGGCAAGAAACCGGACAAAAAGGAAACATTTAATATTTTTGGAGCAGAAGAACCGGATGGATATGGGGAGATTATTTCCATACTTCCTGATGATACCGGCCCTGCTTTGCCCGAAGACGGGGACAGTCCAAGGGAATTACCGATCTTATCATTAAGGAACACGGTTTTTTTTCCCAATACGGTTATTCCTATCACAATAAGCCGCGGTAAAAGCATTTCGTTAATCAATGCAGCAGAAAAAAACAAAGGCCGGATTGGTGTTGTAGCACAAAAATCTGCTGATACCGAAGATCCTGAAGAATCGGATATATTTCAGATCGGTACGGTAGCCAACATTATTAAAAAAATAAAATTGCCCGACCAGAATACCATGGTCATTTTACAGGGTATACAAAAATTCAGGCTTAACAAGATCATTGCTACAGAGCCCTTTATGACAGCTGAAGTCCTGATGCTTCAGCAAAAAGAAGTAGTATTTACAAAAAAGGTCAATGGCATGCTGGAAACCATGCGGGAACTGGCAGAAAAGATTATTGACCTGTCGCCACACATTCCAAAGGAAGCTGCTATTGCCTTACAAAATATTGATTCCCCTTATTTCCTGGCAAATTTTATAGCCTCCAACCTGAATATTGATGTCGTAGACAAACAAAAGCTGCTTGAAATATCTGATTTCGGGAAACTGGTTGAAACTATACTGGTACACCTGAACCGTGAGGTGGAAATGTTGCAGATCAAAAGCGAGATTCAAAGCAAAGTCCGTGTTGATATGGATAAACAACAACGGGACTTTTTTCTCCAGCAGCAATTAAAGACCATCCATGAAGAGTTGGGAATGAATACCCCCGACAAGGAAATTGAAGAATTTAAAAAACGGGCATCTAAAAAGAAATGGAGTAAACAGGTTGCAGAAGTGTTTAACAAGGAAATCGCCAAGTTGAGCAGGATGAACCCTGCCGCAGCCGATTATTCTGTCGTAGCCAATTATATCGAACTTCTGCTTGACCTGCCCTGGAATGAATACACCAAAGATAACCTTGACCTTTCCAAAGCGCAGAAAATCCTGGATGAAGACCATTACGGGCTCGAAAAGATCAAGGAAAGGATACTGGAATACCTGTCGGTGATCAAACTGAAAGGCGATATGAAGAGCCCTATCCTTTGCCTGGCAGGCCCTCCGGGGGTTGGAAAAACATCCCTGGGAAAATCCATTGCCAGGGCTATGGGCCGGAAATATATCCGTATGTCACTGGGAGGGCTGCATGATGAAGCAGAAATACGCGGGCACAGAAAAACCTACATTGGCGCTATGCCCGGCAGGATTGTACAATCCATTAAAAAAGCCAAATCCTCGAACCCGGTCATTGTCCTGGACGAAATTGACAAAGTAGGCAGGGACTACAAAGGTGATCCGACTTCGGCCCTGCTCGAAGTACTCGATCCCGAACAAAATTCCACATTCTATGACAACTACCTGGAAATGGAATACGACCTGTCGCATGTGATGTTTGTGGCGACTGCCAATACGCTTGAAACCCTGCAACCTGCTCTGCGCGACCGTCTTGAAATCATTGACCTGTCAGGCTACCTGATTGAAGAAAAGATTCAGATTGCCAAAAAATTCCTCGTCCCCAAGCAAAGGAAGATGCATGGTTTAAAGGGGAATTATTTCAGGCTTAGTGAAAAGGCAATCAACATTATAATTGAGGACTTCACCAGGGAATCAGGTGTCCGTGCGCTGGAGAAAAAAATTGCCAAACTGTGCCGTTGGCAGGCTAAATCCTTACTTAGCGACCCTGAATTTAAAGCAACTTTTGACCAGGATAAAATATCAGAAGTGTTGGGGCCCAAAATATTTGAACGCGAAACCTACAAAATGAACCATCAGCCCGGGGTAGCCCGCGGCCTGGCCTGGACTGCCGTAGGCGGTGACGTGCTTTATATTGAAGCAACCCTGAGCCCCGGCAAAGGAAACATTAACCTGACAGGAAAACTGGGCGAAGTCATGAAAGAAAGCGCCATGCTGGCCTTTACTTACCTCAAATCCAATTACAGTGTTTTTGGCATAAACCCCAAAGCGCTGGGATACTGGGATGTCCATTTGCACGTACCCGAAGGGGCTGTACCCAAAGAGGGCCCGTCAGCCGGGATCACTATTCTGACGACACTGGTTTCCCTGTTTACCCAAAAACCAGTCAGGGAAGATGTTGCCATGACCGGGGAACTGACCCTGAAAGGAAATGTGCTTCCTGTTGGCGGTATCAAGGAAAAAATACTGGCTGCAAAAAGACAGGGTGTGAAAAATATTATTCTCTGTAAAAACAATGAGAAAGACGTACTGGATATCAATACCAGGTACCTGGAAGGACTTCATTTCTTTTATGTTAAAAACGCACTGGAAGTGACTGAGCTTGCCCTGCATAAGAAAGCAATCAGCCAAGCATTGAATGTCAATAACCCTGAATTTGCTGACAACAAAGAATAACTCCGGGATCAAACCACGCAAAACAAACCAGGCTTGTTCCAATTGAAACTGAAACATCTACCTTTGTGCAATTAATGATTAAACAGCCATTCAGTTGGAAGTCCGGAAAAAGAAATACCTGGGACAGCATTTCCTGAACGATAAAAATATTGCCTCAAAAATTGCCTCAAGCTTGTCGTTGTTTGGTACAAGTTATCAGGATGTACTGGAAGTCGGGCCGGGTGACGGCATGCTAACCCGTTTCCTTGTACAAAAGGAAAATATAAACCTTGTATTAGTAGAGTATGATTCCGACCTGATCGAAAACCTTGAACAGGAATTTGGTAACAAAGCCCGTATTATTAATACTGACTTCTTAAAGACCCAACCGGAGAACATTTTTCCGGAACAGTTTGGGCTAACAGGGAATTTCCCTTACAACATTTCGAGCCAGATCCTTATCAAAGCTGTGAAAAACAGGGCACGGATCCCCGAAGTTGTTGGGATGTTCCAGCGTGAACTCGCAGAAAGGATTGCCTCAAAACCCGGCTCCAAACAATATGGACGGATCAGTGTTATATTGCAACTCTTTTACGACATCACCCTATTGTTCCGGGTAAGTAACCAGGTATTTTCCCCACCTCCCAAAGTTGAATCTGCCGTTATCCGTCTTGTGAGGAAAAGCAACAAACCCCTGGCCTGCGATGAAAAATTATTGTTCGATATTTTAAAGTGCTCATTCGGACAACGAAGAAAAAAACTTAAAAATACCCTGGGAAAAGCAGGCTGGCCTGTTCATGATCTTGATGATTCGGTTTTGAACGCAAGGCCTGAAGTTCTTTCCCCTGATGATTTTGTTCAAATTGCTTTAACGTTGGATAAAAAGCCATGAAAAAACCTGAATTCCTGATAACTGAAAATGTTCCTGAATTCTTGATAGCCGGACTGGCAGAACTCGGATTTGAGGTGAATTACCAGCCGGGTTTCCGGGTTGAAGATGTAATGAAAAACGGGAAAGGGATCAGGGGTATTCTGGTCAGGAGCAAGATCGGGCTGGGAAGACAAGAACTGGATAGGATGCCTGACCTGAAATATATTTTACGTCCGGGTTCAGGGCTTGAAATGATTGATATTGATTATGCCGGGGAAAAAGGTATCCGGGTAGTTAACTCTCCGGAAGGCAACAGGGATTCCGTGGCCGAACATGCAATCGGTATGCTGCTCAGCCTGCTTAACCATTTAGCGCGGTCATTTGAAGAAGTCAGGCAATACAGATTCAGAAGGACTGAGAATACCGGCCAGGAACTGATGGGAAAAACGATCGGTATTATCGGATATGGCAACACAGGTTCTGCCTTTGCAAGAAAGTTGAGCGGATTTGACATGAAAATACTGGCCTACGACAAATATAAATCCGGGTTTGGAAACTCACTGGTCATTGAATCAACCCTTACCGACCTTTTTAAATTATCCGATATCGTTAGCCTGCATATTCCTTACAATGAAGAAACGCATTACCTTGCTGACAGTAGATTTTTCAATAGTTTTCAAAAAAAGATATACTTTATCAATACTTCCAGGGGGAAAATTACCGATACCAACTCCCTGCTGAATGCCATACAGTCCGGTAAAGTTTCCGGTGCATGCCTGGATGTGCTTGAAAATGAAAACCCCAAAAGCTATACAATCGAAGAAAAGGCCTTGCTTGATTGCCTCCTTGCAACCGGTAAGGTGTTGGTTACACCCCATATTGCCGGTTGGACAAAAGAATCGGACAGGAAAATTTTTTCGGTTTTGATCGAAAAACTTGCAGCTATTATTCAAGGCCTTTAAGGGCAACCCCTGAAAACGGCTTAACCTATACGTTGAAAATCAATACGTCCAACTCAGGAACCACATGGAATAATCATGATTTTTCAATCGTCAATATTTTCTATGATCAACTCATAAACTTTTCAGCTTAAGTCATTGTTGTGTAACATTTGAAAACTTATCATGGCATTTTCACAGAAAATTCGTAAATTGACCATGAATAATGCCATGAATGATTTGATAATTCACGAGGAGAGTATTACTTTTGGAACTTTTGAGAAAATTGAAATATGAATAATATGGTGAAGAAAACCACACTGATTGTTGCTTTTGCGTTGAGTTTATTTTCTTTTTCCTTTGCTCAAACTCAATTTGGAACATTAAAAGGCCGGATAACCGATGCCGAAACTGGCGAACCCTTGCCCTTTTCCAACGTGGTGATCATGTTGAACGGGATTCAAAAAGGCGGTACTTCGACCGACATTGACGGTTATTACACTATCAAGCCGATACCTCCCGGTACTTACGATATCCACGCTACTTATGTGGGTTACCAGGAAGTGATCATCAAAGGTTATGTCATTGGTGCAAACAAAATCTCATTCCAGGATATTAAAATGCCTCTGAAAGGGGTAAAAATGGAAGAATTTGTTTTCATCGAATATGTAAAACCTTTGGTTGAGCAGGATGAAGGTTCAGGCGGACGCCTTTCAAAAGAAGAAATTAAAAAAGCACCAACACGTAGTGTAGGGGCATTGGTTGACCTGACTGCAGGTGTAACAGGGGGTAGTGTCAAAGGACAAAGGACCAGTGGGACCTCCTATTATGTTGACGGAGTAAAAGTCCGTGGTTTTACCGGTATTCCGCAAGGCTCAATCCAGGAAATCAATACCATTACAGGTGGTATCCCTGCCGAATATGGTGACATGGTGGGTGGAGTTGTATCCATTACAACCCGTGGCCCCTCAAGCCGGTATGCAGGCGGAGCCGAACTTATTACTTCCGAACCTTTTGACCGTTATGGTTACAATACTTTTGAAGGAAACCTTTCCGGGCCGTTGTTGCTAAAAAATCCGGCAGCAAAAGGAACCGATTCGGCTGAAGCAAAACTTGGCTTTTTAATTTCTACCAATGTTAATTTCAGGAGAGATCCCTCACCTTCACCCCTTGGTGTCTGGAAAGTAAAAGATGACACCTATAATTACCTGCTCGAAAATCCCCTCAGCCCATCTCCCAGTGGAGTTGGTTTTGTCCCCTCGGCAGAATATGTTACTGCCGACCAGATGGAGAAAGTAAAAATCCACCCGGGAATCCCATCCTTCAGCTATAACGTCAACCTGAAACTGGATTACCAACTTGGTAATAACATCAATGTCACTGCGGGTGGACAGGCAGCACACTCCAAAAGCCGCGGTTACAACTACTATCATTCTTTGTTTAACTACGAAAATGCCGCTCGTGCCATCAGTGTAAGAAATACATACCGGGGATACATCCGGTTCACCCAAACATTTAAAAATAAAAAAACAACTGCCCCGGATAAAACGGAGACCACTGATACCAAAAAGCTGAAAATCTCGAATGCCTATTATTCTTTTATGGTTGACTACACCAAACAATACAACTATTCATTTGACGAATTTCACAAAACAAATTATTTCGACTATGGCTACCTGGGTAAATTTGAACGCTACTACGAGCCTGTTTATATGTACGATGTAGATACAGTAAACGGCAAACTGGAAAGGGCTAACCTCTTACTGGGTTACCGTGACACCCTTCTGACATTTGATCCCGCTGGCGTCAACAATTTTGAAAATTACACCAAACAACTTTACAACCTGCGTAATAATGACATCAACAACATGACGGATATACAGTTGTACGGTGGTTTACGCAATGGTGACGGTCCCGGTAATGTGTATTCACTCTGGGCCAATATCGCCTCTCCCGCAACCAGCTATGGTATTTATAACGAAGACCAGGTCCGGGTATCCGGTAAAGCATCTGCCGATTTGAACAACCATGCCATCTCCTTTGGTTTTGAATACGAACAAAGAATACAGCGATACTTTGGTGTCGGTGCAAGAGGGTTATGGACCAACATGCGGCAGTTAATGAACCAGCACCTGCTTCAGCTTGATACGAAAAACCCCATACCTGTTTTTGCTGATGACGGAACTTTCCTGGATACCATTAATTACAACAGGCTGGATGACGGCTCACAATCGGTATTTGATAAAAATTTCAGAAACAAACTGATTGAAATGGGTGCCAAAGATGTCTACGGTAATCCTATTAACAACCTGACTTATGTGAATATTGACCGCTATTCTCCCGACATGTTCTCACTGGACATGTTTGCACCGGACGAATTGCTACAACAGCAATATATCGGTTATTACGGATACACCTATACAGGGGAAAAAGATAAAACCAATCATAGTTATTTCGAGTTTCTTCACAACGAAAGTGAAAGGCCTATCATTCCCATTAACCCGATCTATACGGCAGGATTTATCCAGGACCAGTTTGTTTTCAAGGATATGATCTTCAGGCTGGGATTGAGGGTTGACCGGTTTGATGCCAACCAACCGGTATTGAAAGACAAATATTCCCTCTATCCGACCCGTTCAGTTGCAGAAGTAACGACTGATAACCCTGACCTGGGTACAATTCCGGGAAATATCGGAGATGATTATGTAGTTTATGTAGATGATCCTTTCAATCCATCCCAGATAATGGGTTTCAGAAATGGCGACAACTGGTATGATGCTACCGGAGCCGAAGTGACCGACCCGAACATTCTTGCACTGGATACCAAGACAGGGACTATTTCGCCCTATCTTGTGGAAGACAATGAAGAAAAGCTGAAAATAACCGAAGATGCCTTCAAGGATTATCAACCCCAGATCGATCTTTCTCCAAGGATTTATTTTTCCTTCCCTATCAGTGACGAAGCTAACTTCTTCGCCAACTATGACATCAGGGTTCAAAGGCCCACCACGGGAATCTTTACCACCATTGACGATTACTTTTTCATGGAGCAACGGGGTACATCAAGCCTGGCTAACGCAGCACTCAAACCACAAAGGATCACTTCTTATGAGATTGGTTTTAAGCAGGCTATCAGTAAAAACTCTGCTTTATCCATCAATGCTTACTACAATGAAACCCGTGACCAGATCAATGTCAGGATGATCAACCAGGCTTATCCGAGAAGCTATATGACTTATGACAATATTGACTTCCAGACCACCAAAGGATTTTCGTTTACCTATGACCTGAGAAGGACTAAAACCAACAACGTGCAAATGCTTGCCAGCTATACCCTGCAATTTGCTGACGGTACCGGTTCGAATGAAGCATCACAAGCAGGACTTATCAGTGCAGGACAACCTAACCTGAGAACGCCTTTCCCGCTGAACAACGATTACCGCCATGCCATATCCGCTTCCCTTGATTACAGATACCTGGGCGGGCCAAGGTACAATGGCCCTGTCAGTAAAAAAGGAAAAAGAATTTTCGAAAATACAGGTATCAACTTTATTGCAACTGCCAGGAGCGGAAGGCCCTACTCCAAACAGGGCAATGTGACAGAAACCGTTGGTGTCGGCATCAGGCAGTCTGCCACCCTAAAAGGAACCCTGAACGGGTCCCGCTATCCATGGTATTTCAATGTGGATATGAAAATTGACCGTGATTTCTATTTCAAATCCAAAGACAAGGATAAATCAGCGCTCAACAGGGGTATGTACCTGAATGTTTACCTGTGGGCCATCAATGTATTTGACATCAGCAATATTGTTGGCGTATATCGTTATACCGGTGATCCTGATGATGACGGATACCTGTCTTCTTCCATTGGTGTTAAAGCCATTGAACAGGCTACCTTATCCCAGGCATTTGTCGATCAATATACCATAAAAGTAAACAGTCCAAGTAATTATTCAACACCGAGATTAATCCGGCTGGGCGCAATTTTAAATTTCTAATCAGATAAAAGTTTCGAGATTATGAGAAAATATATCATTTGGGTTTCTTTTCTTGCATTTCTTGCCAATTCGGCCATTGCCAAAGAAAATGTTGACCAACATAAGAAAAGGACAGCAAATCCACCTATCATGAAACTGGCTGCCGGTTGCGACCCTGCATCAGCCTCTTCCAACCTGGACATTAACAATGTCAGGGCCCGAATTATGAACGGTGGCGATATGTGGTGGGACCTTATCGGTAGTGCCATGTACGAAATACCCAAAGTAACCGAAGAAGGCGAGTCAAGGAAGACATCGCTTTTTGCCGGGGCTTTATGGATCGGTGGTTACGACAATGGGAATAACCTTCGTGCTGCAGCCATGACCTACCGTCAGCAAAGTAGCTGGGACTTTTTCCCCGGCCCGCTGACAACCACAGATGCTACCATTGACCAGCCCGAATGTATCAAATGGGATAAAATATTCCAGGTAACCCGTGAAGAAATTGACAATTTTGTTGAAAACGGACAATCAGCTATGACCGATAATATCCGTGATTGGCCCGCCTATGGAAATATAGCACTCGGCCAGGCCAAATACATGGCTCCTTTTGTCGACATTAATAACAATGGGGAATATGAACCCACCCTGGGCGACTACCCGGATGTCCTGGGCGACCAGACACTCTGGTTTGTTTATAACGATAAGGGAAATGTTCATACCGAAACAGATGCCTTGGCCATTGGCCTTGAAATACAAACCATGGCATTTGCTTTTGCCACCAATGACGAGATTAACAATATGACCTTTTACCAGCAAAAGATCATCAACAGGTCAAAAAACAAACTCAACAAAGTTTATTTCGGCCAGTGGGTGGATGCTGACCTGGGTTATGCCTATGACGACTATGTAGGATGCGACTCTACCCGGAGCCTTGGTATCTGTTATAATGGTGATGATTTTGACGAGGGTGTCATGGGCTATGGCTCCAATCCACCTTCCGTGGGAGTTGACTTCTTTCAAGGCCCTTTGGCAGATGCCAATGACGGTGTTGACAATGATAAAGACGGAGAAATTGATGAAGTTGGGGAAGAGATCATCATGTCGAAATTTGTTTATTACAACAATGATTTCAGCCAAAACGGTAATCCATCTGAAGGTATACACTTTTATTATTACCTGACCGGACGATTTAAAAATGGCCAGGTTATGCGATACGGTGGAGACGGATTTAACGACATCTGGGAAGACAGGACTGTCAATTATATGTTCCCTGATGATCCACGTAAACCCAAACCGGCCTGGAACGAAAGCTCTGCCGGAAACAACCCGCATGACAGGCGATTTCTTCAAAGCTCCGGCCCCTTTACCCTTAAACCGGGCGCTGTCAACTATATTACCGTTGGTGTTGTCTGGGCAAGGGCTAGTACAGGAGGGAATACAGGTTCGTACGACCTGCTGATCATTGCTGACGACAAAGCACAAAAACTTTATAACAACAACTTTAAATTACTGGACGGCCCTGATGCCCCCGACCTGACCATTCAGGAACTGGACAGGCAGCTTATCCTTTCACTGGAAAACACACTGAAAACCGAAAGGTATTACGACAGTATTTTATCCGAAACAGGTAAATACCTCTACTATAAGTTCCAGGGCTACCAGATATTCCAATTGAAAGATGGAAATGTGACCACCGGTGAACTGGACAACCCTGACAAAGCCCGCCTTATTGCCCGTGTTGATATTAAAGACGGGGTTACCCAACTGGTTAACCGTGAATATGTTCCCGGACTCGGAATTGTTCCTTCAGAAAAGGTTGATGTGAACGGAGACCTGGGCATCAAACATACATTTTCCATTACACAGGATGCTTTTTCATCAGGTGAATCTCAACTGGTCAATTACAAAACCTACTATTACCTGGTAATGGCGTATTCCAACTCAACCAATCCGGATGAGTTTGAACAATACCTGGCAGGGAGAAAAAATATTAATACCTACTCGGGTGTTCCTCACAATAATGATATTGAATTTGGCGGTACCGTATTGAACAGTGAATATGGTTCAGGCCCTGATATTACAAGGATTGAAGGACAGGGTAACGGAGGAATGATCCTGGAATTGACAGATGAATCCGTAGATTATCTTCTTGAGAATTCAAAAATGGAAAACCCGGTTTATAAAGGAGGTAACGGGCCTGTCAACGTATTTGTTTACGATCCGATTAAAATCCCTGAAGCCGATTTCGAATTAAAATTCATTGATTCCACTTTCAGTTCCTATAAACCCCGCTGGGTTTTGACAAAAACATCACCCGACCCCGTTATTGAAACTGTTGCCGATACCTTTTACGGAGTAGATTATGAGCAGATATTCCCTGATTGGGGATTAGCAGTCAAAGTAGATAAGGTATCCGGGCCAACTGTGGATACCCTGACAGATGATAACGGTTACATTGAATCCACCATGGAATTTGATGATATTTCATTATCCTGGCTTTCAGGAATCCCCGATGGTGAAAACAGCCAGTCCAGCCAGGCACCCTGGCCCTATAACTGGATCCGGTCAGGGAAACTGGATGTTAATGGTGATGGTTCGGTGGACGATGCTCTGGATGATTACAAAGATGAACAATCAGGGGAAGAACTTGACCCCAATGAAATATTTGAGGGTATGCTGGGCGGCATCATTGCCCCGTATCCGCTTGTTGCCCGTAGTTCATCTGCCAACAATTACCTGTCATTCGGCCCTGCATTCAGTTCTTCCAGGAGCAAAGATGTGCCCCTGGAAAGGTTGAACAGTATCGACCTTGTTTTCACCGACAAGGGAATCAATGACAAGAAATACTGGACCCAGTGTATTGTGATTGAAATGAGTGAAGATGATGCATTGAGCGAGGGCAATGTGCCCAAGTTTTCTGTTCGTGACCACAAATCATGGACCGGAAAAGTTGATGCTGACGGCAATCCGGTTTATGATGCCAATGAAAGAGGACGCTCCTGGTTCCCGGGTTATGCCATCAACCTCGAGACAGGTGAAAGGATGAATATCATTTTTAGTGAAGACAGTTATTTCAAAGAAGATAATGGTGCCGACATGATCTGGAACCCCACCTACACCTACCAGAATCCTGCAGCTTCACATTACGAACTTGACAAATATCCCTGGGGTGGCAAACATTGGATTTATCTGATGGATGCTGAAGCATCACGCCAGTATAAGGGAAACCCAGGCCCTTACGACCATGGTACCGATTATTTGCAGTATTTCCAAAGCCGGAATTTTGATTTGTCAACTTCAGAAGGTATTTTCTTCTGGTCACAATGTATGTACGTCATGCTTCCGGTAATGGCCTACCCGAACAAACTTTTACCGCTTAAAGACGGACTTATCCCCACCGAAACCAAGGTTAGGGTAAGACTAAAGATTCCTTACCAGGAGTATGAGACTTCAACAACCCCTGTGAACAACAATGTCCCGTTCTATAAATTTTCTACTTCACCTATTGCTATGACCAATAGCGAAGAAGTGGGACAGGATGCCATGGAGAAAATCAATATCGTACCTAATCCATACTACGCATTTTCAGAATATGAAAAGAACCAGTTGGACAACAGGGTGAAAATTATCAACCTCCCGAAGAAATGTGATATTTACATCTATACCCTGAGTGGTGCATTGGTACGCAAATTCCAGAAAGACGAAACCGATGCCAACCATTCAACTTATCTCGATTGGGACCTGAAGAACCATGCAGGTATTCCTGTAGCAAGCGGATTGTATATTATTTATATTGACGGATTTGATTTAGGCACAAAAACGCTGAAATGGTTTGGTGTTATGCGGCCTATTGACCTCGATACATTTTAAACTTATATAAAGGAAAGAATTATGAAGAAGACCTTATTGCTGATTGCCCTTAGCTGTATTATAAATATTCCTTTTCTTAATGCCGGCAACCCCGATCGTGTTGGGCAGGCCGGTGCCACTGAACTTTTAATCAACCCCTGGGCCCGCAGTGCCGGATGGGGTGGTGCTTTTACAGCCGGAATCAGCGGTGTAGCCGCTATGCGGTTTAACCCTGCCGGTATCCTGAACATTCCCAACTCCGAATTCACCTTTTCGAGGACAGCCTGGTTAAGTGGCTCGGATATCTTCATTAATGCTTTTGCTTTTGCCCAAAGCATGGGCGAAGAAGGCACTGATGCATTCGGGATCAGCATTATGTCATTTGATTTTGGTGAAATTGAAATTACTACGGTCGACAACCCCGAAGGTGGACTTGGGACTTATTCGCCAGCCTTTACGAATATCGGAATCTCTTATGCCCATAAATTTTCCAACAGGATCCGTACAGGCGTTACTTTTAGAATGATCTCAGAATCTATTCCTGACGCTCAGGCAAAAGGTTTCTGCATTGATGCAGGCCTGCAATATGTTACAGATATTGCCGGTGATGAAGACATGCACCGTACCCGGTTCGGTATTTCCCTTCGTAATGTGGGTACTCCTATGCGATTCAATGGTGACGGGCTTACCCGCAGGGGCGCTTTTGAAGGCTCTGATGTTACCTTAAGTGTGAACACCCGTTCTGCTTCTTTTGAACTTCCAACTTTGCTCAATATCGGTTTCGGACAGGATTTTTACCTGGGCGAAGCACAGAAACATAAACTTACCCTGGCAGGTACATTCACCTCCAACTCATTTACGAATGATCAGATCAGGGCAGGTATTGAATACAACCTGAAAAACATCCTGATGCTGCGTGGCGGTTATGTGTACGAGAATGGTATTACTAGCAGGGATACCCGCTCTACAGTTTTTCTGGGCCCGACAGCCGGCTTTTCGGTGAATATTCCATTTGGGGAAGAAAAGGATAAGCATTTTGCCGTGGATTATTCTTTCCGGGCTACGCAAAACTTTGCAGGCATCCACAGCTTTGGTGCAAGCCTGATCCTGTAAAATTATTGTCACACAGGAGTTAGCTAACCCTTAAAACAACGGGTACAATAAAATATTACTATTAAATTGACCTAACAAGTTGATTATGGCTGAAAAAAATTATTACAGTAAAGAAGGTTACCAGAAACTTAAAGATGAATTACACCGTTTGAAAACGGTTGAACGTTCAGATATAGCCAAACAAATTGCTGAAGCACGTGATAAAGGCGATCTCTCCGAAAATGCCGAATACGATGCTGCCAAAGATGCCCAGGGCATGCTCGAAATGAGGATTGCCAAACTCGAGGAAGTTGTTGCTACAGCTCATATTCTTGAAAATAACAACCTGGATACTTCCAAAGCCTATATCCTCTCCTTTGTAAAAATTAAAAATCATAATACAAACAGGGAAGTTACATACCAACTGGTATCTGAAAATGAGGCCGACCATAAAGCCGGACGTATTTCTATCAAATCACCCATCGGTAAAGCATTACTGGGTAAATGCAAGGGCGATATTTTGAAGGTCGAAGTACCGGCAGGAACAATCAAGCTTGAAATTCTCGAAATAAGTCGTTAACTTTACCTGAAAAAAATTATGGCAACTATTTTTTCAAAAATCGTTTCAGGTGAAATACCTTCATATAAAGTGTATGAAGACGATGAGTTTTTTGCCTTTCTGGATATTAATCCACTGGCTAAAGGACACACTCTGGTTATTCCAAAGCAGGAAATTGATAATGTCTTCGATATGGAAGACGGGTTGTATGAGCGATACCTGTTGGTATGTAAAAAAATTGCAGGCGCACTGGCAGCAGCCATCCCCTGCATAAGGGTAGGTTCAGCCATTGTTGGCCTGGAAGTGCCCCATGCACACATTCACCTGATCCCTTTGAATTCAATGAGTGACATTAATTTCAGCAAGCCCAAGCTACAATTGGAAAGGAAAGATTTTGAAGAAATCATTTCTGCTATAAAGAAATATTTGTAGCAGGATTCTGCCAGCGTAATCATAAATCTTATTATGGAACAGAAATTTTCTAACCTGGGTCATTTTTCCGGCAATATGAAAATGGCAGAGCTGATCTTGCACGATAACAGGTTGCTACTTGTTTTTGACCGGTTCAATATCAAGCTCGGATTTGGTGATAAAAATGTCAGTGAAGTTTGTAGGGATAATCATATTGACCCTCATTTTTTCCTGCTTATTGCCAATATCTTTCACAGCAAGACCTATTTACCCGATCAGGCTATCAGGGAAATCAATCCTGTCTGGCTGATCGATTACCTGAAAAATTCGCACAGTTATTATCTGGACGAAATGATGCCTTATATTGAGGAACTGGTTGAAAAAGCTACTAAAAATACTCACAAGAAGGAAGCTGGCTTGCTTCTACAGTTTTTCAGGAACTACAAAGCGCAACTGACTGATCATATTCAGTACGAAGACCAGACTGTTTTCCCTTATATACTCGCTTTACAAAATTCTATTGACACAGGCAGCAGGGTTGATAATAAATTTACCATTGTTGAATTTAAAGACCATCACGACAACATTGAAGAACAGATCATGGATATGAAAAACCTGCTGATCAAGTATTTTCCCCCATCAGGTAATACCTTTATGACCAACAAGTTGTTGTACGAATTATTTGAGCTGCATACCGACCTCGATAACCACACAAGGATTGAGGACAAGGTATTGGTACCCCTTGTGGAGCACATGGAAAAAATAGCCGGCAAGTGAAAAAAATAAATAACATATTGCTGGCGGATCCATCTGAAATTATCCTGAATGGGTTGAAAGAAATTCTCAGGGTAATGAATGACCAGATCAGGATAGAAACCAGTACCTCAGCAGATGACCTCGAAATGCAGCTTAAAACCTTTCCTGCCGATATTGTCGTGATGAACCCCTCCTTTCTTCCCGAGCAGTTGCAAAACAATATTTCGAACAACTATGGTATTGAGCACCAGGTCAAGTATGCCTGCCTGCTGTATTCCTATTTCGATGATAAAGTTCTCAGGTTGTTTGATGAGGCTATTTATATCACTGACAGCACGGAGGAAGTCATTCAGAAAATACAGGGCCTTGTAAAGAAATCAGGGAAACAGGGAAAATCGCAACAGGAGGTACAGCTAAGCCCGCGCGAAATCGAAGTGTTGAAATACCTGGTGAAAGGCCACTCCAATAAAGAGATATCGAACCTGATGTTTATTTCTACCCACACCGTGATCAGCCACCGGAAAAATATTACGGCCAAACTGGGGGTTAAATCCGTGGCCGGATTGACGGTTTATGCCATCCTGAATAAAATCATCAGCGAGGATGAAATACGGGACTACTTTGAAGGGGAACACTAAGCTGATCATTGCATAAAAATGAATTTATCACCCACAGGGCTGACGAAATAATTGAATATGAAATATTCAGGAATTTTTCAGGCTAAATGCCTGT
>CAZVAY010000023.1:0-16506 GCA_964625265.1 uncultured Sphingobacteriales bacterium
TTGCTCCTTTTTGACGATAAAATTATTGACTTGACAATAATTGGTTAAATTACATAAAGCAAAGAAAATGTAATTACTTTCCGATACAAAACCTCCCGAAAATATTCCCTAAAATTTCATCGTTTGTGATTTCACCGGTGATCTCTCCCAAATAATGAATGATTGTTTTTAAAGAAGTGGAGACAAGGTCTTTGGTAATGCCTTCACCGATGGCTTTTTTTACGGATTGAATTTCTTCTTCGATACGGTGTAAAACTTCATAATGCCGCTGGTTGGAAACAAGGGTGGCTTCACCGGAGTAATTTTCAATGTCGAGGCTATTGTAAAGGGATTGTTTCAGTTTTTCGATTCCTTCACCTTGCCTGCACGACAGCGCCATAAACGGATAGGACATAGCGCTAAAGGAATCCAGCCTGGCATTTAGTTCCTCTTCAGGTATCTTGTCTGTTTTATTGGCCACTACTAAAATTTTGGCGTTGGTGTTTAATGAAGCAAGGTCTTCCTCCACTTCAGCAATATCGAGCCAGACCAGGTCAAACAAATAAATAATCAGGTCAGTGCGTTCAAGTACCTCACGGGTTTTTTGTATACCGATTTGCTCAATTTCATTGGTTGTTTCGGTAATTCCTGCCGTATCAATAAACCTGAATTGCACCCCTTTTATCTGGATGCTGTCTTCAATATAGTCACGGGTTGTACCCGGAATATCGGAAATAATGGCTCTTTCTTCCTGCAACAAGGTGTTGAGCAAGGTTGATTTGCCTGCATTAGGCCTGCCTGAAATAACTACGGACACACCTTTTTTGAGGGCATTGCCCAACGAAAAAGAAGACACCATGGCGGAAACATCCTGATCCAGTTTGTCAAGAATTGTCAGCAGTTGCTCATTGCTGGCAAATTCAACATCTTCTTCGGCAAAATCAAGCTCCAATTCAAAAAGCGATACAATTTCGAGAATCTGATTCCTTATTTCTTCCAGCTTATGAGAATATCCACCACGCATTTGCCTGAAGGCTATATCGTGAGCGGCTTTCGATTCAGAGTCGATAATATCGGCTACAGCTTCAGCCTGCGAAAGGTCTATTTTTTTATTCAGAAAAGCCCGGAGGGTAAATTCGCCTGCTTTGGCCATCCGTGCACCCTGACGAACAAGCAGCTTAACTACCTCATTGAGGATAAACATACTGCCATGACAGGATATTTCAACCAGGTCTTCGCCCGTATAGGAGTGAGGAGTCTTGAAAATGCTGATCAGCACCTCGTCAACGATATCTTTATTTTCGTCAAGAATTTTTCCGAAATGAATAGTATTGGGCCGGGCTTCTAACAGGTTTTTGGGTTGAAAAATATTGTTGGCCAGTTCGATAGCTTTTTCACCTGAAAGCCGAACAACACCAATGGCACTTTTACCGGGTGGAGTGGCAATGGCCACTATGGTATCGTTGTCGGGAACAGCGTACATAATCCTTCTTATCCGCGCAAAATTAGGAAATCGCTAAGGATATGATTATACCGGTGTAATTTATTATCCTGCTTCCTGAAAATGGGTCGTTATTTGCAGCTTTACCGCTTTTTTATCAATGAATAATTTAACGATTATCTTTGTACCCATAAATCAGAATCCATGCGCTTTGGTTGGCTCATCTTAATTTTTTTGTTTTTCTGTTTTTATTCCTGTCAAAACAACAGCGGAGAAAAGCAAGTTGTTGCAGAGAACAACAATCAACTTTTGCCATCTTCAACAGGAGGTGAATATGAGGTGGCAGTGGTTGGTAGCGGTGTCACGCTCAATACTAATTTCAAAATCCATCTTGACTCTCTTCTTGGAGAAGCTATACCTGCCCTACCTCAGCCTGAGGCTCTTTTTCGCCCCAATTACCTTGAACCGGATCAGTTTCAATCCCTGTTCAAGCGCAATATGAAAATTATCTTTGTTGTCAACCCCAACAAGGAAGATGCTGTTTTTAGCTATCTCAATAAAAACATGCCCGGTTGGCAGGAACTTGTTAAAAACCCAAATACTTTCAAAATCGTCCAGAATGCCTGGGCCAGGCCACAGGTAATATGCATTCTTTTTACTGATAATCTGAATAACGCTGTCGAACTGGCCTATCAAAATAAGGACTTCATCCTTGAATCTTTCAGGGAGAACACCAAAGAAGGGCTGCGGCAGATACTTTATCAGAAAAGCCCACGTATGAAAATTATAAAACGGACAAAAGAAAATCATCATTTGTCCATTGATGTTCCGAAGTATTTTGATTTAATTATGGAATCATATCCGGGTTATGCTGATAGTATTATTGAAAAATACGGATTACAGGGATTTATATGGTTCCGGGCGGATACAAAAAAATCGAACAACAACATTATGATCTATTATGTAGATTATAATGAAAAACTTCTGACTGATATTAATAGCATGTTTGCCCTTAAGCAAAGAGCAGATAGAATTGTAGGAAGTGAAAACAAAGCCGCTTACATGTCGATAGATACCATTCACTATGATTATTATATCAAAAATGTCAGGCTTAAGTATGTGAATGCAATTGAGTTGAGAGGTATGTGGCAGATGGAACACGACTGGCTGGGTGGCCCCTATATCAACTATTTTATACCCGATGCCAAAAACAACCGGATCGTTGTCATTGATGCATTCATTTATGCACCCGAATCAGAGAAAAAGCCTTTTATAAGCAGGCTTGAAACCATACTTGAAACCTTCAAAATCTATTGACCGTTTTGATGACAAAATTATCCACCTTATTGCTGCTAACCCTGTTTGCACTCCAGGCTCTCCAGGCACAGGATAAAAGTAAAGAAAAACTTGCACTGGAATATTATCAGTCGGCCATGTTCGACAAAGCCGGGGTATTGTTTGAAGAACTTTATAATGAAAATCCAGCTTCCCCTTTTTACTATGAATATTATTTCAATTGTATGATCAATACCGATAACCTGGAAAAGGCAGCCTCTCTCGTAAAAAAGCTGGGAAACAAGTACCCTTCTGACCCTGTTTACAAGGTGGACTATGGGTATATATTCAAACTGGACAACAACGTGAAGAAGGCAGATAAGATATTTGAGAAAATAGAAAACAACCTGGAGCCCTCAGAAATAAAGATCATCCGGACAGCCAATGCTTTTTATCGCAGAAGTGAATTCAATCATGCCATAAACGTTTATCAGAAAGGGAGGAAATTACTTGATAACCCCAATGCTTTTAATTCTTCACTGGCGAGGCTGTATCAACTGACAAGGCAAACCGGCCTGATGATGGACGAATACTTTATTCTTCTTACAACCCAAAAGGGTATGTTGAGTTCAGTAGAAAATATGCTACAGGATTATATCCTGGATGATGATGAATATGATATTGTAAGGGAAAAGGTCGTTTCACAGGTGCAGAAAAGTGATTTTGAGCCGGTTTTTGTCAACCTGCTTTCCTGGCTTTATATTCAGCACAAGGATTTTGAATCGGCTTACAGACAGTTAAAAGCCCTGGATAAGCGTACAAAAAATAACGGGTTGGCATTGGTACAACTTGCCGAAGTATGTATTCAAAATAAAAGTTATGATGTTGCCGGGGATATTTATGAATACATGCTTGAAAAGGGAAGAACTTATCCCTATTATTATCAGGCCAAATTCGGAATAATCGATATCTTATATAAGAAAGTTAAAGCAACTGCGGATCCGTTACCCGAAGACCTGGCAAATCTGGAAGACCAGTATAGTGAGTTTCTCAGGTTGAATTTCTACAGCTTTATCGGACTGGCGGAAAAGGTAATTATCCGGCTTGCCGAAATTAAAGCGGTTTACCTGGGTAAAACGGATGAGGCCATTGTCCTTCTGGAGAAATTCAGGCAAATCCCACAGGTTTCCCTGCAATCAAAGGCTGAAATGAAGCTGGCACTGGCAGATTATTACATACTGGATGGTGATGTGTGGGAGGCCACTTTGCTATACCAGCAGGTTGCCAAGGATTTTAAAGATCATCCTGTAGGGCACGAAGCTAAATTCAGGAATGCAAAACTGGCTTTTTATATGGGGAATTTCCAATGGGCTGCCGACCAGCTTGATATTCTGAAAGCCTCAACTTCTGAACTTATTGCCAATGATGCTCTCCAGTTATCCTTGCTGATCCAGGATAACCTGATGATGGATACCTCAGATGCCGCTCTGAAAATGTACGCCCGTGCCGACTTTTTTTATTTCAAACATCATTACGACTCTGCCCTGCTGGTGTGTGATTCAGTTTTAAATCGTTTTACCGGGCATATCATCGAGGATGATGTCTTGTTACTTAAAGCCAAAGTGTATGAAGGCCAAAAAGAGTTTAACAACGCTGTGTTAACTTATGAGAGCATTTTAGATTCAGAAGCAGATATTATTTTGAAAGACGATGCCTGTTACCGCGCAGGATTGCTGTACCAGGAATACCTTGATGACAATCAGAAAGCATTTGAATATTTTGAAAAAATCATCCTGGAATATCCGGGAAGTGTCTTTTCCGTTGATGCCCGTAAGCGATACCGTGAGCTTAAAAAACTGCTAAACACGGAATCAGTTCCGGATAGTTGATTTGAAAATGTTTCAGTTCGGGGCCCATTTTATTCGACATTTTGTCAAAAATCAGGAATATATTTCATAACAAAATGACAATAGTGCCCGGGGGTTCATGGCATAGCATTTGAGTCCAACAGACATATTCAATAAACAATATGTAATAAAACAGATCCAGATCATGAACAAATTTTTGACCCTTACAACCCTTATTACAGCAGTAATTCTAATGTCATGCAGCAACAACCCCAAAAAGGAACAGGCTAAAAAAGGATGGAAGGAAAAAGCCTATAGCGAAACAACCAATGCTGAGGCTGTACCTGCAACAGAAACAAAAGCAGAATATGTAAAAGTCCTGGCTGATAAAGATTTCGATAAAGTTATTGCCAGCGGTGTTACTATGGTCGATTTTTGGGCTACCTGGTGCCGGCCCTGCCTGATACAGGCACCTATTGTTGAGCAGATTGCCGGAGAATATGCCGGGAAAGTCAATGTTTACAAAATGGATGTTGACAAAAACCCGTACGTACCTCAAAGGTTTAATATTCAGAATATACCTACCCTGATGATTTTTAAAGATGGTAAAATGGTAGAGCGTTTTACAGGATTACAGGACAAGTCAACCTTGGTGGATGCCCTTAATAAACACCAGGCTAATTCCTGATTGCCAGCTACTGGAAAACCGTTATACTGATTTTTTTATCCTCGTCATTATTGACCCAGATATTCTTTTTACTACCAATCAGGTAATTTGAGCTGGGATCGGAGCGCCACTTAGCCGTAAAAAAGTATTCAGCAAACGGAAGGTTTATAAAAGTCGTTCCATTGGCAGGGGTCTGTCGGTCAGTAATCCTGAGTTCACTGTAGTTTTCAGCCAGCATATCATTCTCTGATTTATAAAGATAAACTTTGGCGCCCCCCAGAGGAATATTGTTGGAGGAACGGACAACAATGGTCAGGTTTCCATTGCCCTGAACAGTCAGGGTAGCTGTGGCTTCTTCACCTTTGACAATGGTGACATTGGTTGTACCTGAGTAATCTACGCTGTCAATGGTAACTTTAGTGCCTAAGATATAATCGCCTACGGCAATCTCCTCAATCAAATGTTCCGCTTCAGATGCATTTTCAAAAGTAAAATACTCAAACAGGAATACATCATTATCAGCTTTCGCTGTTTCCGATGCATAGAAGTTAACTTTGGGATCAGCATTTACATTTTTGGCAAAAGTTACTTTCAGCTTCAGGGAGCCCTGGTCTTTTGTACAGGCGGCCAGTAAGCTAATCACTATTAGGGTGTAAAATATTTTTTTCATATTCAAATTATTTGATTTCGTCATTTATTGACCTTTATTTTGGCGTTGCCGTTAAATGATAACTGGTCTTTGCGTCTTTGGGTACAAACGCTTCACCGTCTCCCAGGTAGTCTTTGCCCTGGTAAAAGAAAGTAGCCCGGATATACCACTTTTGAACCTCAAGCGTGTCGATATATGCTGAATACGGTACCTGTGATGCTGTATAATTATAGCGGTAAACATTTCCGCTATCCCGGTCTTCGCTTGTTTTGTAAACATTAACAAGTGCACCGCCCCAAAGAGCTCCCGTAGCTTTATCCAAATGAACAAATA
The DNA here is from genome assembly GCA_964625265.1 of uncultured Sphingobacteriales bacterium. Classification (GTDB taxonomy): domain Bacteria; phylum Bacteroidota; class Bacteroidia; order CAILMK01; family JAAYUY01; genus CAYNBC01. The sequence goes on from CAZVAY010000023.1 coordinate 6,192, forward strand.
CTTCCAGATCGCCTTTCGAAACAGGTGGTGTGTTGTTATTGTTGTTGTCATCAACAGGGTCGTCCTTACCACACTGCGCCATCAGGATGCTTATCAGGATCAGTACTCCCACTATTTTTTTCATGGTACCTCAGTTATTATTATTACAAATTTACATGTTTTTTTTTCAACTAAAATGATACACAGACAAATGAAGGGAATGTATATATAAACCGGGTGATACCGGCCTGACAGGCAAATTGGGTTATTCGATTCAGGCAATAGCAATATTTTTCTATGATAAATATAACAAAAAAGCCATCCCGAATTAATCAGAATGGCCTGTATCATTATTGTAACTGAAAACTAATATTTGGCTACAACGTGCCTGGTAATGGTGGTTCCTTTGGGGACCCATGTTTCGTCTGTCCCAATACGCCACGCATCTGTGGGGGATTCTCTCCATTTAACCTTGATGTAGTAATAACCAAATTCAAGGCTTTTAAAAACAGCAGGCTTGTTGATTGGATCATCCGGGTCGGTCAGGTTAAAGGCGATATAGTTATCGGCATCACGGTCGGCAACACTGGTATATATTTTTACCTCGGCACTGGCCAGATACGCCCCTGTTTCAACATCTTTACGGACATAAACATTCAGGTCGCCATTTTCTGTAGGCCCTTCTTTCCAGGTTCTTTCAATAACCGGGTTTTCTTCGGTGCAACTGTTAAATGTCATGAAGATTACACCAATTAGCAAAAGCCGGAACAAATGTTTAACTTTTATCATAACACCAGAATTTTATTCAGATAATCGAAACGCTTTTATTGTCAGAATATTTTAATCATAAAATCAAAGATACGAAATTACTATAAAATTAATAATTTGAATCAAGTTTTCAACATTTGTTGCACTATGAAAAAATTAGCGGTCTTAGTTAACTTTGAAAGTTGTATTTCCTGACCTGAAGAAATCACAGATCTGGTTGGCTGCAGCCAAACCTGCATTAATGTTGGCTTCTGCTGTTTGAGCGCCCATCTTCTTAGGCGTAAAATAACTTCTTCCGGGGAATTTGGCGGTAATATCAGCAGCGCAACCGGGTGCAATGTCTGAGATATAGCCAAAATCATCTCTTTCCCCGAACAACCTCAGCAGGCCTTCTTCATCAATGACCTCTTTTCGTGCCGTATTGACCAGTACTGCGCCTTTGGGCATCCTGTTTAGCAAATTAAAATTGATAGAATTTCTTGTTTTTTCAGTGGATGGTATATGCAGGGAAACATACTGGCATGTGGAATAGAGTTCCTCAACAGAATGGCAAACCTTAACACCGTCTGATACAATAACCTCTTCAGAAACAAAGGGGTCGAAAGCAAAAACATCCATTCCAAAGCCTTGTGCTATCCGGGCTACATTTTTACCTACATGGCCGTAGGCATGTATACCCAGTTTTTTGCCTTTGAGTTCAGTCCCCGGTTTTCCGTTGAAACACCCACGTGCTAAATAGAGCATCATGCCCAGTGCCAGTTCTGCAACAGCATTGGAGTTCTGTCCCGGGGTGTTCATAACCACTATATTTTTAGCAGTGGCAGCTTCAAGGTCAATGTTGTCATAGCCGGCCCCGGCCCGAACGACAATTTCCAGTTCGGAGGCAGCTTCTATCACCTCAGCCGTGATCTTGTCGCTTCGGACAATAAGTGCATGGGCGTCTTTTACAGCTTCAAGCAATTGATCTTTGTTGGAATATGTTTCCAAAAGGGCAAACTGATGTCCTTCATCTTCAACAATTTTTTGTATGCTTTTTACAGCTTCTGCTGCAAATGGTTTTTCAGTAGCTACAAGTACTTTTTTCATATAACTTATTTTTTTCTTGTAAAATAAAACCAGGTTAATCAACCTAAACCACAAATGTAATACAGAATGGTATTTTGCCAAATTGTTTTAACTGAAATGGCCATGAATCTTAATGTTTGAAACAATACAATAAAGAAGGCAGTATCATAACTTAATCCTTCAGACTTTAAGCTGTCATGAACGATGGCAATAATTATTTCTGCATATAAAGATACCTTTTGATCTTTTGTGTTGCTGTTTTTTTAAAAGGTTCATGCTGAACAAGCACCATCTGAATACGGGAAAACTTATTGACCTTGGCGTTAATATAAGCGTGAAGTTCTTTTTTTAATTCTTCAATCTTTTCATCAATCCGTTGCACCAGTTCTTCTTTGAAAGCCTGGTATTTTTTTTCGAGTTCTTCCTGGTTGAAATGAACCATTGCCACCAGTTTACCTTCTTTTTCCAGAACCAGGGATTCACTGACAAATTGAAAACTGTTGATGAGGTTTTCAATTTCTTCCGGGTAAATGTTTTCACCTGATGATCCAACAATCATGTTTTTTAGCCTGCCTTTTATGAAAAGGTAATTGTTGTCATCAAATTCACCTAAGTCGCCTGTTTTGAACCAACCATCTTCTGTCAATACCTGGGCTGTTAATTCTGGTTCTTTGTAATAACCTTTCATTACGTTAGGGCCGCGTGCCCATATTTCTCCTTCGGTATGGCCTTCCTCCTGCGGGACAATCCTGAGTTCTACCTGGTCAACAGCTTCTCCGGTTGAGTTAAGTTTGGTTTTACCCACCACAGCACCTGCAAGCAGGGGCGAAGTTTCGGTCAACCCGTAACCAATGGCATAAGGAAATTTTGCTTCGATTAAAAATTGTTCAACTGCTGTGTCAAGTTTTGCACCTCCGATACCATAAAACCTTAGGGCTCCACCAAAGGTTTTGGATAATTTTTTTCCTGCTACCCGGTTCAGTTTTTTACGGAATAAGGGGATATTATAAAGTTTCCGGAGTAATTTGCTGTTTGTAAATTGGGGTAATACTTTATTCTTATAGATTTTCTCCATGATGATGGGCACGGTAAGCATAATAGTCGGCTTCACTTTTTGCAGTGCCGGTAACAGAACGGAAGCAGTAGGTGGTTTTTGCAAATAATAAACCGTTGCACCGCACATCATAGGGAGTACCAGTCCAAGGGTATTTTCAAGGGTGTGCGAAAGGGGTAAAATGGAAATAAACCTGTCGTTTTCGTTAATAGGTTGCAGCCTGGCTGAGGCCATTGCATTGGACGAAATGTTCTTATGCATTAGCATGACACCCTTTGAATTGCCAGTTGTCCCGGAAGTGTAAATGATGGCTGCCAGGTCTTCCTCTTCGACATCAAAAGGATGGGTTGGTTGTTTCCCATTGCTGAAAGCCGGTGCATTTCCAGGTGCTCTGTTGAAAGTAAAATCCTCAATATTGACAACATAGTCAATATCGGTAAGCCCCTTTGTTTTCGTGGCAAGGCCTTTTGACACAAAGAGGATATTTGAACCGGAATGGGAGATGATATTGCTTATTTCAGCAGAAGTAAAATCGGGAAGTATCGGGACAACTACGGCTCCCATAAAGGTAATACCGAAGTAAACAATGCCCCAATGGGGCATGTTTTCACTTAAAATAGCCACCTTGTCCCCTTTTTGGATGCCCAATTTTTCAAGCCAGGCGGAAACGGCATGTATGTTCTCAAAAAACTGCCGGTAGGTAACCGGGTTTTTATCAATAAAAGTAAGTGCCGGATGATCCGGGTTTTTCAATTCCCGCCTGTCTATTATAGCTGGCAAGGTAAGTTTTTGACTGGATGTCATGGATTTTGGTTCGGTTTATTTAATACAAAGATAACCTGTTTAAGGCATTTAAACCTTAAATGAAACAAACATATTTGAAAGTGATAATATGTTTTATTTGCCGGCTTCGAATTCCTGCATAACGGCTACGAGGGCTTTTACACTGGACAAAGGCATGGCATTGTACAGGGATGCCCTGAATCCGCCAACAGAACGGTGTCCCTTAATGCCCATCATGCCTTTTGATGTTGCATAATCAAGGAATTCTTTTTCCAGATCAATGTAATTTTCATTCATTACCCAACATACATTCATCAGGGAACGGTCATCCGGATTGGCTATTGTAGGTATAAACAGTTTGTTCCTGTCTATCTCGTCATATAGGATTGAAGCTTTCTCCACGTTAATTTTTTCCATATTTTCAATCCCGCCATTTGTTTTGAGCCAGCGCAGGGTCATCACGGCAGCAAACAAAGGCAATACCGGAGGTGTGTTAAACATGGATTCTTTGTCGATGTGGGTGCGGTAATTCAGCATTGTGGGGATAGCCCTGTCTACTTTGCCGAGTACATCTTCTTTGACAATGACAAAGGTTATTCCGGCAGGGGCCAGGTTTTTTTGTGCACCGCCATAGATCAGAGCATATTTGGAAACATCCACCGGGCGGCTGAAAATATCAGATGACATATCGGCAACCAATGGGGTATTCAAGTCATAATCGTCCCGGATCTCAGTCCCAAAGATGGTATTGTTGGTTGTGATATGGAGATAGTCAGCATCCGAAGGTACTTCCCAACCTTTGGGTATGTAATTAAAGTTTTTATCCTTAGAAGATGCTACTTCAACCACTTCACCAAAAAGTTTAGCCTCTTTGATGGCTTTGGATGACCATGAACCTGTGTTGAGGTAGGCAGCCTTTTTATTCAGGAGGTTATAGGGCACCATGCAAAATTGTGTGCTGGCACCGCCACCCAGGAATAATACCCGGTAGCCTTCAGGAATATTTAACAAAGACTTGAATGAGGCAACGGCTTCATCCATCAGGGCAACAACCTCTTTGCTACGGTGTGAAACCTCCATGACTGACAAACCGGTTCCGGCAAAATCTTTGACTGCTTTTGCTGTCTCGTCAATAGTGTATTGTGGTAAAATTGAAGGGCCTGCATAAAAATTATGTTTCATATTCAATCTATTTAATAAACTTTTACAAAATTGTTTCTAAATTTGTGGTTTATAACTGATTAAAATCAGCTTAAAACGGCTGCTAATATATAAAAAGCTAATGGATACCGATACCCTCATCTATATTTTTTTCATTGTTGTTTCCATCATTGCATCTATATCAAAAAGCAGGTCAAAAAAGAAGAATAAAAAACCGATAATCCCTGATATAATACAGGATGAATTCCCTTCATTTGACAGGCAGGAACCCTATGACCCGTTTGAAGAAGTAGAACCGTTTATCAATGAACCGAAAATTCAGGAAAATATAACTAAAGCCAATAGGGGTAAAACATTCAGCTATGACGATGAATATTCGGATGTGGACGAAAATTACGATGAGGAAATTATTGAAGAAAACGAGAGAAAGAAAGATTCTGTAGTTGTTGAGAAACAAGTTGAGCATATTTTGGAAGAAGAACCTGATGAAACTGAATTTGATTTTGACCCGGTGAAGGCTATCGTGTATACCGAAATCCTGAAAAGGCCGGAGTATTAAACAAAAAGTCCCCTTGAATTTCAAGAATCAATTAAAAAAACACTAAAATTGCGCCTCTTAATAATTTGTGTTAAAAATATTAAAACTAATAAGTTATGGCAATTGTAAAACCATTCAGGGGCGTCAGGCCAGCACGCGAAAAAGCGCATTTGGTCGCTTCAAAACCCTATGATGTACTCAATTCGGCTGAAGCCCGTGAAGAAGTGAAAAATAATCCGTATTCATTTTTACATGTTGTTAAGGCAGAGGTTGACCTGCCCGAAAATATTGATATTCATTCCCAACAAGTCTATGAAAAGTCAAGGGACAACCTGCAAAAAATGTTGTCGGAAGGAACCTTGTTCCAGGACGGTGAAGAAAAATATTACCTCTACAGGCAGATCATGGGCGACCAATCGCAAGTGGGACTGATTGCAGCCTCAAGTACTGTAGATTATTATAATGATGTGATTAAAAAACACGAATTTACACGTCCTGAAAAAGAACAGGACAGGATCAACCATTTTAATATTGCCAATGCACATACAGGGCCTGTATTTTTAACCTATCCTGATGTTGCTGAAATGGACATGCTGGTTAATGACTTCATTTCGAAACATGAACCGGAGTATGATTTTACAGCGGATGACGGAGTAGTACACACCCTTTGGGTAGTGGATGACAAAGACCGGCAGGAAAAGATCACAACAATTTTCAAAGAAAAAGTGCCATTTACTTACATAGCCGATGGTCACCACAGGGCTGCTTCTTCGGCCAGGATTGCCAATCTGAGGAAAGAACAAAATCCGGATCATACCGGAAATGAAGAATATAATTATTTCCTGACCGTAATTTTTCCGGCCAACCAGCTAATGATCATCGATTATAACCGGGTTGTCAAAGACCTGAACGGGAATACTGTTGCCGGGTTTATGGAAAAGATTGGAAATGTAATGGATGTTGAAGAAATGGGGCCGGAAATATGTAAACCTTCAAAACTACATGAGTTCAGCATGTATATTGAAAATACATGGTACATGCTGACGGCCAAACCCGGTACTTACAATGACAATGATCCGCTTGATGTTCTTGATGTTTCGGTACTTCAGAAAAATGTTCTGGACCCGGTACTCGGAATTAAAGACCCGCGTACCGACAACAGGATTGACTTTGTCGGGGGTATCCGGGGCCTTGGCGAACTGGAAAAAAGAGTGAACAGCGGAGAAATGAAAGTGGCTTTTGCCCTTTATCCCATTACGATTCAGCAGTTGATCGATATTGCGGATTCGGGGAATGTGATGCCACCCAAGTCAACCTGGTTTGAACCCAAACTCAGAAGTGGCATGGTCGTTCACAGCCTTGCGGATTAGTTGATTGACACACAATCTCATATTTATTTAGGTGAAGGAATTAATCTTTCACCTTTTTTTGTTTTTAAACATCAATAAGAATTTACGAATATTAATAAATTAATTATATTCGTAAACTAATAAGATAATCGTTAAGCTTACATGAATACCGAAAACCCACGTAAAAAGAAATTGTTGGCAACCGGGAAAGAACTGTTCTGGAAATTCGGTTTCAGGCGGGTAAGTGTTGAGGAGATTTGCAAAGAAGCAGGTATCAGCAAAGTGACATTCTATAAGTTCTTTAAAAATAAAACTGATCTTTTCGGCCGGATCATGGATGAATTGGTCAGCACAACGATGAAAGAATACAATAGGATCATGGAAAAAGAAATACCTTTCATCAATAAAGTTGAGCAGATCATTGAATTGAAATTACGAACAGCAGACAGCCTGAGCATGGAATTGGTTAAGGACATGTACAGTGGCAAATTCCCTGAATTGAACAGGTATATTCAACGGTTGGCTAATGAAAATTTTAAGCAGATCAGGAATGATTTTAAGGAAGCACAAAAAAAAGGTGAGATCAACAATCAACAAAGCCTTGATTTTATCATGTACCTGCTCAATAACCTGCTTAATATCATGCAGGATGATCAATTTATTTCCCTGTTCAGAAACAGCAACGAAATGATAAGGGAAATTACGGGATTTTACTTTCATGGTATTGTAGGGCCACCCAAAAGTTAACCGGTGATAAGAAAAATTACATATTGCCTGCTTTGTTTTTTACCGCTTTATTCCGCTGCTCAGCCAGATTTTGAATCAGAAGGGAAAGGCCTGGTCAATGCCTGGGCAACGGTTAATATGGGAAAGGATTTTTCGTCACAAGCAGGCTTAAGGTTCTTGCCCGAAATAGGATTGAGTTATCCACTGGACTCTACAAAAACGTTATCCGCCCTGCTGGCTGTAAATTCAATGGCAACTTTTTCTTTTCTGAAAAACGCTGCTACCATGGACGACCATGTATCCTTTTACCGGTGCTGGTTCAGGTATAGCAGTAAGCGGCTGGAACTGCGGGCAGGATTACAAAAGATCAACTTTGGCCAGGCTATGATGTTTCGCCCTTTGATGTGGTTCGATCAACTGGATCCACGAGACCCTTTACAGCTCACAACAGGAGTTTGGGGCTTGATGGGGCGCTATTATTTTCGAAATAATGCCAATGTCTGGGGCTGGGTACTTGATGGCAACGAAAACCCCAAAGGTTGGGAGTATTTTTCAACAGAAAAAAACAAACCCGAATTTGGCGGGCGGTTTCAATCTCCGTTTCTATCGGGTGAAGCAGGCCTGAGCGGGCATTACCGGCAGGTAAGTTTGAACAGCAGGATGCCAGACAGTCTTGTCAGTGGTAAAGTGACTTACCCGGAAAGCAGGTTGGCGATGGATGTACGTTGGGATAAGATCATCGGGTTTTGGGTTGAGTATGTTGTCCAGTATTCAGAAATTCCGGTTCAATACAACCTTTTCAACTTTCAGCATTCCCTGACACTGGGAGCGGATTATACGCTGGGCATAGGCAACGGGCTAAACCTGGTTTCGGAATTTTTCCTGATTTCATCAGGGAACGAAGTGCTGGCCAACACGCAGCATTATGAGTTTGCAGCGCTCTCGGCTTCTTATCCTGTCGGGTTGCTCGACCGTGTATCCGCCATCATCTTTTACAATATTACCGACAACGAGTGGTATCGCTTTGTTAGTTATCAGCGGGCATACGATAAGTGGTCTTTTTACCTGATGGCATTCTGGAATCCTGAAAAATTCAACCTGTACCAGGAGAATGAAACTTCGGGTTTATTTACCGGTAAAGGTTTTCAATTTATGGCAGCATATAATTTTTAAATATATCAATATGAAAAACGGAGAAATAATAAAAATTGAAGGGTTGAAAAAGCATTTTCCTGTGGGTGGCGGAAAGTTCACTGCCCTCAACGGTATCGACCTGCAATTCCAGGCAGGGGAATTTTCCGGGGTTGTAGGGCCGTCAGGATCAGGTAAAACAACCCTGTTGAACATTATCGGATCGCTTGACACACCTTCAGAAGGGATAACAGTAGTCCTGGATATGGATGTAAGCAAACTGAGTTCAAAACAATCAGCACAACTCAGGCGGTCAAAGCTGGGTTTTATTTTTCAAACCTATAACCTGTTACCGGTGCACACGGTATTTGAAAATGTGGAGTTTCCCTTATTGTTAATGAAGGTGGATGCAGCCACCAGAAAAAAAATGGTCATGGAGGCACTGGAATGGGTAGGTATTGCCGATAAAGCAAAATCAAAACCTGCACAACTATCCGGTGGTGAATCACAAAGGGTGGCTATTGCGCGGGCCATGGTAAAGAAACCTGATATTGTCCTTGCTGATGAGCCCACAGCCAACCTGGATGCGGCCAATTCACATCACATACTTCAAACCATGGAAAAGTTGAATAAAGAGCTAAACACCACCTTTATCTTTGCTACCCATGACGAAAAAGTGATCAGTTACCTGCACAGAAAGATCACACTACTTGACGGGAAAGTGGAGCTTGATGAAACCATTAAAAATTAAAGGAGGGCCTGGTTATGTTAGCTATAAAATTAGCATGGAGAAACCTTGCCGGGGCCGGTCTCAGGACCTGGCTTAATGTGTTTGTTATTTCCCTGTCATTTGTTATCATCATCTGGCACAAGGGAATACTTGACGGCTGGGATGCACAGGCGCGTACCGATATGATTGAATGGGAATATGCAGGAGGGCAGCACTGGCAGGAAAACTTTGATCCATTGGATCAATTTACAATAAACGAAGGACATGCCCCTGTTCCTCCCGAAGCGCAAAAACTGGTTGAGCGAGGTGAACTGATGCCTGTCCTTTTTAGCCAGGGAACCATTTATCCCGAAGGGCGTGTTCAAACTGTGGTCATTAAAGGTATTGACCCGAATCAGAAAATGCTCAAACTACCCACAGGAGTATTAAAAGAGAAAACCGATGCTATACCGGCTATCATCGGTTCGTCCATGGCCGGGAATTCTCAGATTAATAAAGGTGATTATATTACCCTGAGGTGGCGTGACGCCAACGGTACTTTTGATGCCGGTGAAATTAAAATAGTAGATATTTTCAACACCAATGATCCAACTGTTGATGTAGGCCAGATTTGGATCCCGCTACAAAAGCTCAGGGAGATGATGCAAATGCCGGGTGAAGCGACAATTCTGGTGCAGAAAGACCCGAAAGCCACACTTAGCTTTACAGGTTGGGAGTTCCATAATCGTGACAATTTGTTGTCAGATATTACGGAGATCATCAAAATGAAATCAGCCGGGGGTTCCATTTTCTGGTTCATCCTTGTTGCCCTGGCCATGCTGGCCATTTTTGACACACAGATACTTTCTATCTTCAGGAGGCAAAGGGAAATAGGGACTTATATATCGATGGGAATGACCCGTCCCCAGGTAGTGGGCCTTTTCACTATTGAGGGGGCTTTTCATTCTGTGCTTGCCCTGGTCATCGCTGCTGTTTACCGCATACCGTTTCTGTGGTGGCAGGCTAACACGGGGGCGAGATTTACAATTCTT
>CAZVAY010000024.1:0-2596 GCA_964625265.1 uncultured Sphingobacteriales bacterium
ATCATTAATGCCATCGCACACAAGGCGAGCAGGAGGCGTATCAATAATGATATAATCATATATCTGTTTAAGGGATTCAAACAAGGTACCGGTTCTATCCAGGGCAATTAATTCAGATGGGTTTGGAGGAACAGGGCCGGCAGAGATCAGGTCAAGATATTTAATAGAAGTTCCCTGTATGATATCCTCCATATCACATTTTCCCGCCAGATAGGTACTGATACCATTCACATTAACCAAACCAAAATCCTGAAATATCTTGGGTTTTCTCAGGTCAAAACCTATGATTACTGTCTTCTTCTCATTCAGAGCAAAAATAGAAGCCAGGTTCATGGCAACAAATGTCTTTCCTTCGCCCACAACTGAAGACGTAACCAAAACAGTTTTTCTTTCATCATCAGCACTTCCACCAAAGTACTGAAGGTTCGTCCTTATACTTCTGAAAGATTCTGAAATGGCTGACTTGGGCGCATCTTTAATAACAATAGCAGATTTCTTGTTGTTGTGTATGATATGGCCCAGGATAGGCAGTTTTGTCGATCTTTCAACGTCTGTTTTTTCAACTACCTTATCATTAAAGAAATCCTTCAGATAAATAAACGCACCTGGTAACAACAAACCAATTATTAGTGCGATAGAATAATTCTGCTTTGTTTTAGGGGCATTCTGCTTTTCCATAACAGGTGGATCAATGACCTCATTCTCCGGGACAACAGCAGCTTTGGCAATTTGTGCTTCAGTCTGTTTTTCCAATAAAAATGAGTAAAAGTTCTCATTTAACTCATACCTGCGTGTTATTTTTAAAAGATCCTGTTGAGTCTGTGGAAGTTTACTCAATTGAGCGGTTAAATTATTAATTCTTTTATCGATATCCTTTATTCCAATTTCATTGGTAGATATGACATTTGTTATGTTTTCAAGAATTGCCTCTTTAATATTTTTAATTTTTACCTGCAACTCGTTGATATTAAAACTTTTCGCCTTTGTCGTCAATTTTGCTTCCTGCAACTGAGCATCAAGTTCAATAAGCTGAGATATTAATTGAGCCAATAATTCATCTTCGATACCCAACGTGGCCGGTACAACCAGACTGTTATATTCTTTGTTCTTATTCATATAATCTGCCAGGTATTGATAATACTTTTGCTTTAGCAAGAGTTCTGTTTTATCTTTTTCAATGTCCTGAATATTCTCCAGCATGGCCTGCCCCTGAAAATCAAGATCGAGCACATTATTTTTCTTCCTGAACTGCTGTAAAAGGTTCTCAGTATAATCAAGCGAATCCATGATACCTTTTAACTGAGCATCAATAAAATTAATGGTATTGATGGATGTTGCGTATTTGTTTTTAAGTTCCCGCTCAATATAAACTGCCGTTAGATTACTTAAAAAGTCTGAGAGTTTTTTTTCATTATGGCCTTGAGCAGATATTTTCACAATGGAAGCACCTTCCCTGACCTGTTCAATCTCAATATCAGGGGCTTCAAGGTTTTCAGGGATATTAAATTCATAGGCATAACTTTTACCTTTTAAATTGGTCAATTCATACCCGGTATTCAGGCTGACCTTAAACCGGAATTCACCCTCCTGTTCAATCCATTCATCAAGAGAAATATCCTTTTGGATATTGATACTCACAGCATCTGAGATTATTTTCCTTTTTTTATAGTTATAAAGGATATTGTCAACACCATCCCCCCTTAATGTAATTTTATCCCCAAAATCAATAAAGAATTTCACTCCTGTTACCTGTGGATGAAGACTGTCAATTTCAACTTTAAAAGGGGATGCTTTATATATCTCTTCCGTAATAAATCTTTTATTTGCATAGTAAGTAACATCCAGGTCAAGCCTTTGGTATGCCCTGTTCCTCAATGTCCGGGACTCCAATATTGCAAACTCATTTTCAAAGTTTTTATATCCGGCAAATAACTCAAAACCAGGCATAAAATTATCCCGTGCATTCCTGTTGTTCCAGGATTCATCTGTTATCAGTAACATGCCGGACACGGTATAATTCGGAACTGTATATTTATTGATAAAATATGCAACAACCATTGCTACAAAAACCGACATTACAAATAAATACCAATACCTGAGTATCTTGAAAAAAAGTATTTTTATATCAACATTCTGTTCCTGAACCTGGAATTGATCAAAATTATTTTCCACTGAAAACTTATTTTAATGATTGAAGATAAACGTAAAGCGTTAATGATGAAAGAATTAGAGAAAGGAAGGTTTGCAATTGGAAATTTCTTAATCCAAAAGCTTTTGCTGCCATTGGTGGGACATAAACTACATCATTAGGCAATAAGTAGAAATATTCAGACTCCATGATGCTTTTATCTGTCAAATCGATCTTGTGAACATCCTGCCTGTCTCCGTTTTGCCTGATTAACATAATTTCATTCCTGTTGCCATAATCAGTAAGATCACCGGCCATACCCAGAGCTTCAAGCAGGGTTATGTTATCATTAAATACATCAATGTGACCCGGACTTTTAACCTCTCCCAATACTGTCACTTTATAATTTACCAGTTTGACAATAACAGTTATATATCGAAGATATTCAGATAACTGCTCGTAGAGGCC
>CAZVAY010000024.1:2696-16038 GCA_964625265.1 uncultured Sphingobacteriales bacterium
AACTCAAATTGTGTTTTAATTTCTTCTTTATTTTTATCCTGAAAATAAAGTATCTTCTTTTGTGGTATACATGATGTAAATATCATCAGGATTGGTAAGCCTATCAATACCAACCCTTTTCTTATAGAACTAATTTGCTTCATTCAACAATTATTTTGAATAACCCTTCCATTTTACAAACTGCAAAGGTAAGTTTTCTTGGTAATTAAAAATCGGGTGAAAATGAATTATCTATTTTATTTTTACGGAAACACCCAGCATGATATGCCTCTGTGCCAGATATCGTGCCGGATTATCCGGTGGTATATTATCAGATCGCGGGTCACGGGGATCTGTGTATAGGGGGTCTCTCCATTCGGTGGGAACAGGATCACCGTATTCATAAGCTTTGCCTGTAACCGGATTAATAATGGCTGCATTTTTATTGTTCAACAGGTTCGTTACTTCAAGGGAAGCCACTATCGAAGTGTATTTCAGCTCCCAGGTCTTTGTAATGTTCAGGTCAAGCCAAAACCAGGAAGAGCCCAGTTTCGAATATCTTTTATTCGGGTCGGTGTTATACTCATAAATCGGGCGGCCGGAGTAAATTTCGTAACCGGTAAAAATGTACGGTGTATATCTTTTCCCGGACCTGTAATTTCCTTCTAAATACAATTTAATATTATTCAAACCTTTTATCCCGAATAGATCTTTATTCGCATTTCTCAAAAACAATGAATTGAATTTAATATCCAATGGCCTGTCCCATGGTAGAGGAAACTCCTTGGTATCCTCCCTGTTTCCGGTATTTAAAATTTCCTTAATTGCTTCTGAAGCTGAAGCGCTTTGCCCGGTAGCTGTCATATATCCAAATGACAACTGTCCTCTAAACCAATGTTTTACACGTTTAATATAGGCCACTTCTATTCCCCTGATCCGGGCATAATCAGAATTAATACGAATTGTCCTGTTCACATCCCTGCCTGTAACATCTTTAATTTGTACTGATGCTGATGTAATAAAATCATATTTATCTTTCCAGAATGCAGAAAAATTAAGTGCATCATTGGAGGTAATTTGCGAGCGTAAACCAATCTCGTAAGAGATATCCACTTCCGGATTTAAGTCGGGATTGCCAAGAAATGATAAAGTAGATTGATCCGTAAATTGTGGGTCAAGCCCGGTATACACATAGGAAGGATGAGGCAAAACTGTGGAATGCCCATAATTGAAATAAAGTACCTGGTTCTCTTTCACGGGAAAAGAGGCTGACACTTTTGGCAGAAACCTCATTTTAAATCTCCTGTTACCCAACAAATATGTGTTCTCCAGATAAGAATCCCGTATTTCATCCCGAATGGGTGCATCAGGATTGGCAACAGCATCATCAACAAATTTACCAGGGAACCAGTATTCTAACCGTCCTCCAATCTCGGCAATTAGTCCCAGGAACTTATACCTGTTTGAGAAAAAAAACGAACCGGTAATAGGTTGAACTTTCCAGATATCACTCAAATCACCCAGCCTGAAAGATTGGGAATAGGTGCCGTCACTTAATAGAATAGGTGCGCCAATCCAGGGTTTTTTGATGTCTATCCATTGTAAATCCTGGTATTTAAATTCTGCACCGAATGAAAACCTGTTCTTTGAATCTGTTGAATAGAGGTAACCATTGTACTTTAAGGCATATTCCTGTACAATATGGTCATGCCATAAGGAGGATATTCCCCCATTGTTGTAAAATCCCGGGGCTGAAAGGACAAAAGCCACTTCCTCATCCGGGTTGAAATATTCAACCGGGAATTCAACAATGGAATATGGCTGAAATTCGGTATTGACCACTTCAGGCCGCCAGGCCCTGCCATTGGCATCACCCCTTAAATGTACATACAACCTGGATGCAAGGATTTGATACGAAAACCTGTTTGCAGGAGTATGATTCCACTTGATGCTTTGTATGTTCGATTCATGTGTAAAAGTGGATGCATTATCCGGATCAAGGTGAAATTCAAACTGGTAACCGGGCAGGTAAGACACATCATTGCCGGTCACCCTGAGCATATTCACATCCTGATTGATGTTTAACGATTTGAGATAGGTAAAAGTCAGCCTTTTTTTCGGATCGAGGTCATAATTGAATTTCATAAATCCTGACCACCTGTTGTCCTGGTAAGGTATCCAAAATGTTGAATTGAGGATGGAAGAATTCAACTGGTCAGCCGGATTTTGAATAAATTCATCACTCAGGTTAAACCTCATGGATGTATAATACCTGAATTTGGGATCACTACCCGGCAATATTTTATTTAATAAATTAATCGGGCCTCCTACATTAAACTCCCCCACCTGCTGGTTAAACATAGAATGCCATTCCTTATTGAAACCGAAATTATCCCTTTTATACATCAGGCTGGCAGTTGTTTTTGCACCTCCTGACCTGGTTTTCGTATTAATGGTCCCTGATGTACTATTTCCATACTCTACATCAATGCTCCCGGTACTTACCTCAAGCTCCTGTATAGAATTTGTCCCGATATCAAGGCCTAACCCTGTACCGGCCAATGGGTCTTTAGCACTCACACCATCAATATAAAATCCTGTTTCATAAGTACGTCCGCCCCTGATCCTTAAACCTGAAGGTGAATTTATCACTCCTGCCTGCGAGTTAAGCAATTCTGATAATTGCCTGACCGGTGCTGCTTCAATTTTTTCCGAACCAATACTTGACTTGGTTTTTGACTGTTCAATGTCTACCAAAGGTTTTTCACCGATAATCACTACTTCCTGATCTATGGTTAAAGCTGTTGGCTCAAGTGCAATATCAAGTTTCTTTCTCTTACCCGGATCAACTTTAATTCCTGTTAATACGGTTCTTTTATATCCAATATAAGTGACATCAATATCGTAATTGCCTTTTTTTACATTTAGAATCTCATAATTTCCATTTATATCCGTAGCGGCCCCCTTTGATGTCCCTTTAATAAATACGTTTGCCGCAATAAGTTCCTCCCCTGTTTGCTTATCGGTCACATGGCCATAGATTGAACCATACTGCTGTCCCCTGGCGCTAAAAAAGCTACATGTTCCAAGTACAAGTAAAATAAATAAGCCAATTTGTTTAATCTTCACTATTTCCTTCCAGTTTTACTTTGTTAATAATATAAAACCCATTATTAGCTGGCTTGTCAATATAGGACAAAATATTCGAAAGTACTTTTTCATTGTTCAGAAAATTTAGTTCATCCAATTCCAAAACATGCACCACTGAGCCGTCACATGTTTTCAGGTAATTCAGATATAAATTCTGAATGTCTTCTAAATATCCGGGGGTTATCTTTTGTTCATAATCTCTACCACGTTTCGTGATATTTGATAAAAGCACCGATACCGGCCTGTGCAGGTACAGGATCAGATCAGGCTTTGGCAATTGCTCTTCAAAAGCCGAGTAGAGGCTGTAAAATACCTTGAATTGTTCGTCAAACAAGTTGTTTTTTGAAAAAAGCAAAGATTTATCGAACAGGTAATCCGAAACATAGACCTTGTTGAATATATCCTGCCGGGAAAATTCCACTTTTTGTTGTTGAAACCTCTCAAAAAGAAAGCTGATCTCCAAAGGGAAAGCGTACCTCTCCGGGTTGGCATAGAACTTATCCAGGAATGAATTGGATGCAAACTCTTCAAGCATTAGTTGCCCGTCATACCGGTCGGCAATAATTTTAGCAAGTTCCGTTTTTCCTGCTCCAATCGTTCCGCTAACAGCAATGTATCTATACATTAATTAATACTTACCTCTTTGACGAGCTTTATACTGAGTTCATCAGGACAATTTTCCAACATCTTATTGATATCCACTTTAAAAACCGGATGTATAAGCCCATTACAAATCTCTTTTAAAGGGATCAGGGCAAATTTTCGGAAAGGCATTAAAGGATGAGGGATTGTTAAATCCTTACTTTCAATGATTTGATCATTGTAAAATAAAATATCTATATCAATGATCCTGGCCCCCCACTTATCGTACCTGACACGGCCAATTTCTTTTTCTATTTGTTGTATCGATTTTAACAATTCCTCAGGTGGTAGCGTTGTCTTTACACAAACAACCTGGTTTAAAAACTCAGGCTGTCCTTTTTTGCCCCAGGCTTCTGTTTCGTAAATCCCGGATTTAGCTTCAACAAAGCCTACTTTTTTCTCAATTTGTAAAATGGCTTTTTCAAGACTTAAAAACCTGTCGCCCAGGTTACCGCCCAATAACACATAAACCTTATTCACCTCGTTTTATTAAAAATATTGATTGCTTTTAAATTGGCAAATTCCTTAAGCCCGATTCCGGAAAGTTCTCTTCCATAACCGGATTTTTTTATGCCTCCGAACGGTACTGCCGGATCTGATTTAACGATACCATTGAAAGCAACAGTTCCTGCTTTAATTCGTTTTGATAATTTCTCAATCCTCCTGGCATTGTTCGTCCAAACACTTGCTCCCAGTCCAAATTCAGTGCAATTGGCTATTTCAACAGCTTCTTCATCCGTTTCGAACATAAAAAATGAAGCAACAGGACCAAATGTTTCTTTGTCGTACAAGGGCATACCTTCACGTAATGAAGATACTACTGTAGGCTGGTAATAATTTGATTCCAGCCTTTTTCCACCTGTTTCGACAACTGCACCCTGGCTAACAGATGATTGTAGCTGTGTATCCAGTTCCTCAACCAGAAAAGGCCTTGCAAGTGGCCCTATTTCCGTTTTGGGATCCAATGGGTTCCCGATTATTAATTTATTTACCCTATCGGCAAAAGCCGTTTTATAAGAGGAAAAAATATCTTTTTGAATTAGAAAACGTTTGGAAGCAATACAACTCTGCCCGTTATTTTGCATCCTGGCAGACACCCCTGTTTTCACAGCATTTTCCAAATCAGCATCGGCAAATACAATGAAAGGGTCGCTTCCTCCTAGCTCCAGTACTGACTTTTTAATATGCTTTCCAGCCAGTGCCGCTATGACAGAACCTGCTTTTTCGCTACCTGTTAACGTAACTCCCTGAACTGCCGCATGGGCAATTACATTCTCCACCTGATTGTAATTAATATACAGGTTTTGAAAAACTCCTTCCGGAATTCCGGCTTCAAGACAAATATTTTCAATAGCTGAAGCACACTGAGGTACGTTGGAAGCATGTTTCAACAAGCCTGTATTTCCCAAAATTAAATTAGGGATTAAAAACCTGAATACCTGCCAATAGGGAAAATTCCAGGGCATGACGGCTAACACTGCTCCGATCGGCTCATACGATACATAGGTTTGGGGCATTGATGAAGGAATTTGTTTTCGGACAAGTATTTCTTCTGCATGTTCAAAGTAGTAATCGCACAAAAGAGCACACTTTTCTACTTCTGCCATAGCCTGGGTTATCGGTTTCCCCATCTCAGTGGCCATTAATCCGGAATGGTAATTTTTGTTTTCTAAAAGTACTTTACCTATTTCTTTGATAAAACCCAATCGTTTCTGAAAAGTCAGGCTACTCCAGTGATTAAAACTACGACCGGATATGGCCAGTTTTTTCTCAAGGCTTTTATCTGAAATTATCTCAAATTCCTTTAATAATTCATTTGTTGCAGGATTTATCGATGTATATGCCATTTTACATTTCAGATGTTTCCAGCCTTTTGGTGATCAGGCTTTCAATAGCTTCAAATAAATCTACAGGTTTTGTCCTTCGCCAATCAATAAAGTTGAACTTACCTCCAAGTGCCATATAATAATCCAGGTTGTTGTTACAAAAATCCTCCACAACATGCTCCCGGAAATTGATTCCTACAATCCAACCATCCTCAACGTCTTCAAACCATTCTTCATAATAATCGTCCATATCAAAATGAAAATTCAGGACATTTTCACCAATCAGGATGAACCGGTTGATCCCGTGGTCAATAAATTCATCAACCACTTTCCTTTTCAGATGCATGACATCATTCGTGATACAATCATTCCATTCCCCCAATAATTCAATAATGATAAATTGTTTTTGATAATCTGCATATAGTATTTTCAGATACAGGGTATCAGAACCAAAATAATCCCATCGTGGATGGATTAAATAATTGTAAATGCTTTTGTCGAATCCAAATTCATTATAGATTTTACCAAAAAATGGGGAGTGTTTATCTTCCTCACTTGTATATAGATCATGCCAGCGGAAATATGGTTCGATTTCGTGCATTCTGATGAAATATTCAATGCAAATTTAACTTGTTTTTCATGTAAAGCCTAATAAGGAATTCAATAATTGAATCACTGATTTTCAATCGTCAATATTCAAGGATTTTTAGGGTTAGTCCTGAGGGCAAAACAAGAAGCACAATTATCATTATAAAAATACAATAGGACTGCTTTATCCTTTATTACTGTTCCACTATTAATTTCTAACATCATTTCAAAAAAAAACCTGCAACCGAAAGACAGCTGCAGGTTTGAGGTTTTTAATGTTAAATGTTAGTGGCTGATCACAATCCGTTTCAGGATGGTATTCTTGTCAGTTTCAACCTTAATCATGTAAACACCGGCAGCCATGTCATTCATATCCACATCAAATGATGATTTCCGTAGCATACCATTGTTTACTAGCTTCACTTCCTGTCCCATCATATCAACCACACTTATATAAGCATTTGAAACAGGCAGGTTGACATTGATAACAAATTTACCACTGCTCGGGTTGGGATAAACTTCAACATTACCGTTTTGGTTATCCTCAATACCGAGGTTTGTCTGAACCACTTTCACAAGCCTTACCACAGAGGCACAGTTATTATTGGAAGGATCGACAGCGTGGTAAACCACTTTGTACAAACCAACCTGATGGATATTTACATCATTGAAAGTATCCACCATAATATCAGCGGCATCATAGTAATTATCCATTACCGTATAGCCTGCATCAATGTAAGGATTATTGTTATTCCACCTTTCGAGCGACACATATTGGTCACCTTTTAAGGTTAATTCAGGACACCTGATATCAATCACGTTCACAACACGGGCAATCATGTCACTGATATTACCGGCTTCGTCTTCAACAAAATAGAAAATTGAGAACAGCCCAATACTATCAGGTGCAGTTTTACCTGTAAAGTACTTGTAATAAGTTCCTGAATAATAGGTAGTGAAACCAGTGTGTGAATTGTCATTAACCATAACTCCGGGATCAACGAATGGTGTATTGACTTCAACAACTACTTCGTCATATCCTTTGAGTGTAATTGTCGGGGCAGTGCTGTCCCAAACAATAACGGTTCTTGTGATGGTATTCGGGCCGTTGCCTGAGGCATCGGTTACTGAATAAGATATGGTGTATGAACCTATTCGTGTAGTATCAACCAGGCCACTTGTTCTGTAAGTTATCTTGTTAGTTGGCCAGAAATTAACCGAGTAAGTAACTCCAGGTTCGGTATAAGGGGTCATAATCTCGACATACATCGGGTTGTCTCCCACCAACTGAATATCAGGAGCAGCACCGTCAATTACAATGATTACACGGCTTTTGGTGTCGCTCAGTCCTTTACTGTCAGTAACTGAATAAACCAGGTGATATGTTCCCAATTGTGCAGTGTTAACATATCCTGTTCTGGTTACTGAGGCTGATATATCACCATCACCAAGGTCAATAGCACTGAAAGTACCTGAATCATTGAAAGGCTTATTCACATTGACATATAAGGTGTCAGAGAACAAGGTAAGTACAGGTGCTGTATTGTCAGGTGTGACGATAACCACACGCTTAACTGTTGCAGCACAATTGCCCAAATCGTCACATGCGTCATAGAAGATATAATACCCGCCAACAGTTGTCAGGTCAACCATATTCGTAACAACAATAAGGGAATCGATATTACCCATTAAGTTGTCGGTAGCGGTGGCTCCGGGGTCGGTAAATGCATATCCCAATTCGGTAAAGATTGAATCGGATCCAATGAGTGTCAATACCGGAGGTACATTGTCATTGGAAATAAACAACCTGTAATCTTCATATTCACCAAAGTTAACAGGTCCGCAAGATGTTGCAGTATTTCCTGCATAAATCCCGGCAACCCTCATTACAGTTCCACCCAGATCAGCTGTTACCGGAACCGTAAAGGATGCATTCCAGATCATGCTGTTAGAATTCATTTGCGAAGCAACTAATTCACCTACATCTTCAAAGTCACCATCGTTGTTATAGTCGACCCAGATGTAGCGATCCATGTTGTTGAAATTGGTATTTCTTTCTACCGTTACGGTATAAGTCTGGTTCAAAACAACAGTAGCAGCATAATCGTTGGCATAATTGGTATAACCCTGCATTCCTGTTGGACTGGAGTTATCAATCTCATTGAGTTGTACCCTGCTGATACCCACATCAAGGTGTTGGTTCAAAACAACAGGCTTGCAATAAATTTTAGGTTTAATGTACTCCGGCTTATAGATGGTTGTATTTAATTTAGGTGAATTGGTGTTGCCCATTAATAAAGTAACATCATAAGCTACAGTATCTGTAAACACCACTCGTGGATTCTCACTGTTCAGGTTTGTACCGTCAATGAAGTAATAAGATGACGGGGATATCGTCCATTCCCATTTGTTGACACAAGATAGCCTTGTGGAAACCGGATAGAAGGTAACTGCATCCGAGGATACGGCAGGCTTAAGTACGTCACCATAGAAATCAGCGTTGTCAGGGGTGTGCTGAGGATTGATCATTACGATATTCTTCACAAATGTGTCAATACCACCGCAGTTTTCAGCTATCAATTTAGACTTATAGATTGCTGAAATACCAGGGAATATAGCATTGAAAACGCCATTGACCGTATTATCGTCAATGGTCCCGTTACCATCATAATCCCAGCTAAAATGAGTCAGCGTAGTATCGGCAACAGTTGTATTTTCCAGCATTAATGGGTAAACGATACAGGCTGTATCTTCAGTTGCAAAGCTGGCAATGGGAGGAATATAGGAACCTGTTCCAATACCTGCCCATTCCAGTTTAAAACCAGATCCAGTACTTCCGCCACTCTGGAACTCAACGAAGACCATACCGCTTCTGGTTGCCATAATGGTAGTATCAAAATTAGGGTTGGCCATATTTCCTGATATACCCATACTTCCATATTTGGCAACATTCCATAATGGAACCCCTTTGTTATCCGCTCCATCATAAAGCCTCAGGTAAGCTCCCGATCCCAGGTTTAATTCATGGAAAGTAATCTTTACATCATCGTTACAGGGCCTGATCAGGTAAGTACAGTTTTTGTACGTGCCATGGTCGTAGGCAGGCCCACCATCATCGTAAAGGTTTCCGTATTGCCTTGAACTCGATTCATATTGCCCACAGATATTATCACTGAATTTTACATTGATATAACCTGTTTTAACTTCCTTGGGACTGTTTCCCATCCCGTTTACAGTTGATAATTTTACTGTGTATGCTCCGGGGAAATTGAAAACAATAAAGGGGTTCTGGTCAAATGAATCTGTGTTGTTGACATAACTGAATGATTTTTCAGTTTTATTTGTATTCGGGTTAAATACCATGTAAGGCGAAACTTCCCAGGCCCATCCTGTCGGGCAATGGTCGGTCAGGTCAATCAGGTCAATGACTTCATTAACCTCAACTACATTTTTGTTAGCCATAAACTCACTGACAGGTGCAACAACCGGTGTGTCAATATAGATGTATTTCTCAACGGTATCTGTTTTAAAACAGGTTTTCATAGCCAGGGCTACAGTATCATAACCTGAGTTCTGGAATGACCAGGTAAAGTCAAAGTTGTTGGTAATATAAGCTCCGTTAACAAACCAGTTGGCTTCGTGCGGCTCAGTTTCCAAACCGGTATTATAAAATGTTACCGGAGTAAAGAAGCACATGGTATCCTGATAGATGAAGCCAATATTTTGGGTTAAATGCCCAGGCTCGTCAGCACCGAGATAGGATTGTAACTGGCATCTCATATCGCCATCAACATCTTCATCCGGATAAGTAACATAGGAACCTATCAAACCAAGGGAACCCTGCCTCAGGTGAAGATCAGTTGATGAAGTAAATTCCGGATCAACATTGTCATACGAATTCTGGTCGTGGGTTCCAAAATATGAACCATTTGTATAGTTCTTAAAATTGGTGAAATTATACTGATTCGTATAAGGATAAAAGAATTTATTGGTTCCATTGTAAATAAAGTCATTGTTATCACTCGAGCTGTTGAAAGGATAGTAGAAACTGGCCACATAAGTTGCATTTGTACTCGACAGAATATTGTTCTTATAATCGCAGTAATAACTCCTGTAAGAATATAATGCAGCATAATTATAATAACTATATGTTCCTGTAACCTGCACAGAGTTGTTGTAGAAATTCACATAGTAATTGTAGTACATGTAAACTCCTGTCTGGTAAGTGCCATCACCAAAATCACTGACCATGTTATTGGCAATGTAAGATTCATTACTGCTACTTTGGTAATAGTAGTTCTCCCTGTTGCTGAATATCCCATACCTGGGTGCATGGATGATATTGCCGTCTATTTTAGAACCTTTTCCAAAATAATTTACAATTCCATATCCATACCCTGACCTCAGATTGGAGATATTGTTATGGGCAATAAGAATATCACCATTGTAATAAGTATATATGCCATAATAATATGCATTCTGAATCACATTATTAGAAAACTCATTGCCTTCAATCAGGGATGTTGATCCGCTTCCCATGAAATGAATCCCGTAGTAACCACCGTAAATCTCATTGTTTGTAATGGTACAATAGTTTGCATTGTTACCGTAACTGCTGGTAGATGTTTCAGCCGAACCGGCCTCAATTACCTGTGAGTAACTTCCGGTATACGTATTGATCACCGAAATCTTACTATTTGAAACAGTATTGTAGTCGGCTGCACCTGTAAAGAAGAAACATTTGGCATACTGACTTCCGGTATTTTCAACGGTCATGTTGGTAAAGGTAACGTAATCACAGCCGTTCAATACAACTGTTGAAGGTGCACCACTATTACCGGAGTATGTTAATTTTACCAATGATTTATCAGCGCCATCAAAAAGGACGGTGAAATTTGAACTTGAACCTGTAATTTCATTAACGACTACTCTTTCGTTATAGGTACCCGGGGCTACATTGAATGTAACTGCACCTGCAATTCCCCTTGAATTCATATCGGTGACTGCCTCCGTAAATGAAAGATAATCTCCGTTTCCACTGCCATCAATGGTATAAATACCTGCAAGACCCACCTTCACTGTTTGGCACATTTTGTCTTCAGTATCGGGGTCATTGGTTATCTGCGGGTCAACTTTAACACAAACGTCATAGGTTGTGTCAACTGTAATATTCCAGGCTGTCGTAAACGAATAGTTGATAATGCCTCCCGGTGCCAGGTTACTGCTAAGGGTATAGTTTTCACTCACCCAGTTTGTACCCCCGTCAGTTGAATACTGCAACGCCAGTGTTTGAGCTGCAACGGGATTTAAGCCTTTGTTCATCAGTGTCATGGTTATGGTGTTGCTACCCATTTTGGCAACAGTTGGTGACATAGCCATTACATCCAGGTCGTAAGGAGGTACCTGGTCTCCACCTATCATAGAGCTTCCTGTAGTTGGCCTGCTCTCACCATCAGCATCATGGTCTATGTTGGTTGCACCTGTCAACACAGGGGCTTCCATTTGCTGGTTCAGCGGTGGGGTAACATGAAGATTGGAAATACTAATAAAGTATGGATTGTTATTGTCCCATGAGTTTTGATCATGGGGGCCTGAAAAATACGATGAATTTGATTTAAAAGAACTCAGGCTGGTGTAAGTCGAACCGGAAATATAGAATCTACCGCCATTGGGATAATAATAATCATTGTAATCAGAAGTTGTCGAAGAGTTACCATAACGCATTGAAAATAAATATCCCCCTGCGGTATTTGCAAATATGTTGTTTTTAACAACACAGTAATAAGGGTTGTACATATATACACATGAATAGTAGTAATAGTTGTACGAACCATTGCACCAGATACTGTTGTGAAGTATATTTACACGGTAATTGTAATAATAGGAATAAATACCTACCTGATAAGAACTATTTACAAAATTACTGATCAGGTTATTGGTGAAATAGGAATTTGATGACTGGCTGTAGTAATTTTCCCGATAAGAATAAATTCCGTACCGGCCTGGATGTATGATATTGGCATCGTAGTAGTTTCCAACAGAATAATAACTGTAAATTCCGTAGGCATACGAAGAACCTAAATTATGGATCGTACAATACTGTACTGTAGTATTTTCAGCATAATAATTCCTGACAGCATAATAATACTGGTTGGTAAATTCACAATTAATGAACTGGTTACCACTGATCCGGGAGGTAGAGCCGGATCCATAAATATAAGCACCGTAATAACCTCCTTTTACAAGGCAGTTTTCAAATTTATTGTTATATCCATTATATCCGCTTCCATTATAGGATTCTGAAGATGAAAATGCAATCACTGTGAAATAAGAACGGGTTGTTGTAGGTAAAATCAGATCACAATCAAGAAAATAATTGTAGTCAGCGTGGTTGGTCAGGTAAACCACCCATCCATACGAAGTACCAGTATTCTTGATCGTCATGTTTTTGAATGTCACGTAATCAGTTCCATTTAAAGCGACCGTAGCCCGTGGATTATAGTTTCCACTGTATTGCACAGTGACCTGTGATTTATCAACTCCATCGAATGTAATGGAATTGGTAGCGCTGGCCCCACTGATGGCACCCATGCTTATTCTTTCCGTATAGGTGCCGGCTGCAACAGTAAAAGTTACTGCACCACTTACCCCTGAACCCAAGGCCGTAACTGCACTGGAAAATGAGGTATAGTTGGTTGCACCTGAACCATTGGGATCAATTGTATAGTTACCGGACAATTGAGAGTACGCATTGAAATGTGTTAAAAATCCGATAAAAATGAAAATTGAAGCTACAAGTGTAAATCTTTTCATCATAGTATTAATAATTTTTTGTTGTACAACATATTCGTAAAACTTGTAAGGATACAATATACCCTTTAAAGGCAAATATAGAATTAATTTATTATTTAGGCAATAGTTAAATAATTAATACTTTAGAGACGTAATTCAATAGTAGCAAGGAAAAACAATTAATATTCTGATAACGCTAATTCCCATTGCCCTTTGGAATGAGCTACCTCGCAGCAAGCTGTCGAGGTATCAAAATAGATATTTCTTTATTTTCGAGTATTAAACTCATTTATCCCGATGGTGAAGCTTATCAGGATTCGTTCGGTTTACAAATTTCAATGCGCTCCACTTTTGAAATTTGAGTC
>CAZVAY010000025.1:0-16033 GCA_964625265.1 uncultured Sphingobacteriales bacterium
GAACTACCCGGGTACGGTCGTGATGGTGACGCACGATCGCTACTTCCTCGACAACGTGGCCAACTTCATCGTCGAGCTCGAGGGCGCCGAGATCACTATCTTCGAGGAATCAGGCACATACATTATCAACTTTACTTTTAGCCTGACCAACCCTGAAGAAAGGGCAAGAGATATGTTTGAAGTAGGCGAAGGCTTACGTGAAGAATTCAAAAAAATACCGGAAATTGAAAAGTTTGATGTTGACCCGGGAGGCTCACGGGGCAGTATGTTCATGGGAGGTATGGGCGGTGGCTCCAATATCGAGGTCAAGATATTCGGATATAATTTTGACAAAACCTACCAGGTAGCCGAAGAGGTGAAAAAACAAATGGAGGAAGTTCAGGGTGTTACTGATGTACTGGTTAGCCGCGACAAGGAAAAACCTGAACTTCAGGTAGTCCTTGACAGGGATAAAATGGCCCGGGTGAATCTCAATTCAGCTACTGTTTCTTCCGCCATCCGCAACAGGATTGAAGGCCTTGTCGCTACCAAATACCGCGAAGAAGGTGAAGAATATGATGTTATCCTAAGGTATGATGAAAAATACCGGACATCCCTGGCCGATATTGAAAATATTACTATTCCCTCGCCTACAGGACAAATGATCAAGCTGAAAGAAATTGCCACTGTAAAACAGTTCTTTTCACCACCTAACATTGAAAGAGAAGATAAGGAAAGGATTATCAAGGTTTCTGCCCTGGTATCCGGTTCCGACCTCAGGACTGTTGCTGACAAAATCAAAGTAAAGATTGACAACATGTATGTTCCGGAAGGGGTAGATATTGAAATTGGTGGTTCTGCCCAGGATATGCAGGAAAGCTTCCAGGATTTGATGATGTTGCTGCTACTAAGCATTGTCCTGGTATATATCGTTATGGCATCCCAGTTTGAATCCCTGCGTGAACCCTTTATCATTATGTTTTCATTGCCTTTTGCCTTTACCGGTGTATTTCTCGCCCTGTTTATTACCGGCACTACATTAAATGTGATATCTTTTGTCGGTATGGTGATGCTGGTGGGTATTGTAGTCAAAAACGGTATTGTGCTGGTCGACTATACCAACCTGATGCGCGACAGGGGTTTCTCCCTGGGTAAATCCATTATAATTGCCGGTAAGTCAAGGCTCAGGCCTGTACTGATGACTACATTCACCACTTTACTGGCCATGCTTCCGTTGGCCATCGCTACAGGTGAGGGTTCCGAATCGTGGAGGCCAATGGGTATTGCCATTATTGGCGGCCTGTTGTTCTCAACACTGGTTACGCTGGTGCTGATCCCGGTAGTTTACGGTATGTTTGGCCGCAGGGCAATTAAAAGAAAGAGAAAATCCATCAGAAAACAACTTGTAAAAATTGGATGAAATGAAAGCAGTATTCGTAGCCTATAACCAATCCCTTGAAGGCAGGGTTGAATTTATCCTTGACGAACTCGTTATCCGCGGATTTACCCGCTGGACCGAAGTTAAAGGACGGGGGACTGTTAAGGGTGAGCCCCACCTCGGTACCCACACCTGGCCGGCCCTCAACAATACTATCCTGACTGTATTAGATGAAGATAAAGCAGCGAAATTGCTGGCCCGGTTAAGGGAGCTGAATGATTCGGCACCTGATCCCGGGTTACGGGCATTTAGCTGGCAGGTTGAAGATATGGTTTAACGCAACCGGGGTGGTGGCTGGGTTTACCACCCCATTTCCTTTAACAATTCCATCAGCAAATCCGGCCTGTCGGTAATAATGCCGTCAGCGCCTTTGTCAATTAGGTCCTGCATTTCCTCCTTGTCGTTGATGGTCCAGTAATGTACCGCCATGTTGTGCCTGTGTGCCGAGTTGATCACCCTGCGGGTAGCCAGGTTTAAACCCAGTTGCTTTAACGGCAACTGAACAGCGACTGCTTCGGGGTGATACAAGCCCCCGGTAAAACTCTTTCCCGAAACAACCAACTTGGTAGCTTCTTTCTGTGAAGTGGAAATAGGTAATTCTTTGTTGCTATAAGCCAGAAAATGATCCAGAACATCATCATGAAATGAAGCTACAATAACCTGCTCGGGCAGGATGTATTTGTTGATCAGGTCTGCCAGTTTTTCTGCAGCCAGGTTGCCGGTGTCGTTCTCATCCTTGATCTCAATATTGAAGGCCATGTAAGAAAACCGGTCCAGCACATCCTCAAGTTTTGTAATTCCCACCCTGCTGTTTCGGTAGGGATAGCTGCCATCCAACGCCTGGAAGCCATAGCCAAAATTGAATTGTTTCAATTCTTCATATGTATAATCAATCACTTTGCCTGTACCATCACTCATGCGGTCAATGGAGGCATCGTGCCGACAAACCAGGATGCTGTCTTTGGTGAGCCTCACGTCCATTTCGAGCATATCCACGCCCATTGCCGTTACGCTGTCAAATGCCAGCATGGTGTTTTCGGGAAACAACTGTTTGGCGCCACCGTGTGCGATGACAAGGGGTGGGTCTCCTTCGGCCCGGATAAAGTGGTTGTCAGGCAGCAATTCCTGGTCAGGAGAACAGGAATCAAAAAGGCATAGGGCCAAAGACAAATTAAGCAGGAGCAGGAAGTATTTCATAGCTTTTTTTGACAAAAATAGGGAATCCTGTATTTAGCGTTCTAAAGGATTTTGTAAAAATTATTATTGCAGTTAAAGAGAATGAAAACAAGCTGTATTACAAATCCGCCTGTAAGCCATTTTAATATTTTGTTTTTTGTTTTCCTGTTGTCAACAAATGAGAGATTTATAAAATTACGATACTTATTGGAATATTTTATCATTGTCTGTTAAACCCGTGACTTTTAAAGAGAGGATTAACACCTTTTTAACTATTGATGCTTCAGTCAAAAACTACTTTTAAACCTTAAAAACAGGTAAGTTCCTTTGCCATTTTCATCTGTTGAATTGTTGCCCTGGAATGTCTGGGCAATAAAAGATAATTCAAGGTTATCCGACATGGAATAAGAAAAGGTAGGGCCCACATACCAGAATTCCAGGCTTGGGCTGTACATGGCTGCCAGCGAAGCATTCAGCAATGGAGTTACCGGGTACGAAGCCAGCCCTACAAAGGACCATTTTGCCGGGGATAAATGTTTGGCGCTCAGGTCCAGAAAGTAAAACTCGTTGAGGTCAAAATCACCTTTCTCCCTCCCATCACCCTGGTAAAGGGCTTCGAATTGCAGCATCAGGGAATTGGAAAAAGTATAATCATATCCCAGGGTAGCTACTACCATTCCAGTGCTGTCGGCAAAATATTCCTGTGGCCTGAAATAGCTGAATTCGCCCCTCAGTCCTCCTTTGAACAGGGAACCACTCCAGCCCAGTCCGGCCATGATATCCTCATCATTAAGGAGGCCACCTATTAATTGCCAGTCGTAGCTCCATTTGTTGAATTTGTACCGCAGGGCAGCCGTGATCCGGTCTTTGTAATCGGCTTTCACCGCCAATTCGAGCTGGGAGGTAAAATTGGGATACCAGATTGCCCTGACAGCATCACTGCCCGGTTTTTCTTCGTAGTCAAAATCAAAAAACGAATAGGTGTTGAACAAGTCGTTGGGGTTCCAGACAAAGGTTTGTGCCCAGTTGATGCGTTGCCGTCCTATCCTGATGTTGAATTTCCCCTTGTTATAATCCAGGTACAAACGGTCGAAAGTAGAATGAAGCAATACACTTTTTTCCTTAAAAATAAAATCGGACAGGTCAACGAACCCTTTTTCGTCATTGATGCTTTCGGAATACTTGAAGGCAAGCAGGGAGTCGGGAACCAGGCTTTCCATTTTCAGCATTTCACCCCACACCAACCTGTTTCTCATTTCTACACTGAATGTTAAATGATCATTGGGGTACCATTTCATTTTCAACCTGTTATGAAGCATGTTGTCTGTAAGCCATTCACCATCGGATTTGCTAAAAATTACAGTTTGAAGGTCTTTGATATACCCGTTAAAGCTTACTTCCGGTTTCTTTTTGTCCTGTGCCCCGGCCGCAATGGTTATGATTAGCCCCAGGCAAAACAAAAAGGCTCTCCCGGTTTTATGAGGCCGAAACATGCTCCCGGTATTCATCTTTCAGGACTTTTCCATCTTCAAGTGTGATAACTCTTTTGGCTTTGTTGACCACACGCTGGTCGTGAGTGGAAAAAATAAAAGTGATGTTTTCTTCCTCGTTCAGCTTTTTCATAATGTCCAGCAGGTTTTCCGCACTTTTGGAGTCCAGGTTGGCTGTAGGTTCATCTGCGAGGATAAATTTGGGCTTGGATGCCAGTGCCCTGGCCACGGCCACCCGTTGCTGCTGCCCGCCTGAAAGTTTGTTTGGACGGACATTGAGCCTGTCACCCAGGCCAACAGCATCCAGCAATTCCCTCGTTCTTTGCTCCCGTTCTTTTTTGGGCCTGCCCTGGAGTTGCATAATAAACTCCACATTTTCGCTGGCTGTCAGTACCGGGATCAGGTTGTAGGCTTGAAAAACAAAACCTATGTTGTTGAGCCGGAAATCAATTTTTTTCTTTTGCGACAGCTCTCCGATATTCACCCCGTTCACCTGTACTTCTCCTTCGGTAATATCATCCAGTCCGCCCAGCAGGTTGAGAAAGGTGGTCTTTCCCGATCCTGACGGACCGACAATAGCCGTAAATTCTCCCTCTTCAAAACCAAGGCTTACATCATTGACAGCATGTACTTTGATCTCTCCCTGGTCATAAATCTTATGGAGGTTTTTAACTTCGATTATTTTCATATCAGTAAATTTTTTTAGTCAATTTTAGTTGCTTCTACAGGATTCAGTTTGATGGCCTTGTATGCCGGGTAAAGGCTCGAAACTATCCCTGTTAAGATAACGAGAATGATAACCGGTATCATCATGCTGTAATCAATGGAGGTATAAATGACAGGGCTGAACCCCATTTCCCGCAGTCCATCGCCCCACATGGATACATCAATAGGGTGCTTGCCGAACCAGATTGACAAAGCGTAACCGAGAATGATACCAAGAATTCCCCCGGTGATGGTTAGCATGATTGACTCGAGCATTAACATGCCGAATACTTTGCGTTTGTTCATACCAATCGACATGAGCATACCCAGTTCTTTAACTCTTTCCAGAACAGCCATCAGCATGGTATTAATGATACCAAAGCTAAGAGCAAACAGAATAATGATGATGATAAGGAACATGTATTCCTGCATCAGGTCATCCATATAGGCCATTTCAGGACTGAGTGTTTTCCAGTTTTCGGTCAGGTAACCATCTGCAATACCTTCCACTGCTGTGGTAATGGTAGCTATATTTTCAGGTTGGTCCAGGTTAACGGCTATTTCATGGCCGTTGGACGGATTAATTTCAGCAAGCTCTGCCAGGTCATTATACCGGACAAAAACATGCATGCCATCGTAGGAATTATTATCGGTCCTGTAAATCCCTGCAATGCGAAAAGCACCGCTTGTGATATTTCCATCCTCGTCCTGCAGGGTGATTACTATCTTGTTCCTCACCCCGACATTCATTTTATCGGCCAGTTTTTCACCAATCACTACCGGGTTTTTTGAAACCCCTTCAAAATAAGCTCCTTCAACAATTTTGTCATGAATATCGTTAACCATTGATTCCTGCTCAGGATAAACACCGCTCAGCTGCACCCCTGTACCCGTTTCGGCCGAAGCCGCCATGGCATTCATAATAATGCGTTCTGCCACGCCATTTACACCATCGAGTTGCCTGATCTTTTCAGCAACCGAATGGATGTCTTTGACCTGGTACTTAAAATCAAAATTCTCATTGAATTTCTCATGATGAACCTGTATATAGGACAGCTCGGTATGTAACACAGATTCCATCCGCTGGTCGATCCAGCCTTTCATGAAGGAGGTGGAAAAAACCCCGGCAACCAGGCCAATCATGACGGCAAAAACCACCACCAGGCTCCGGACTTTGTTGCGCCAGACATTTCTCCACGATATTGACCAAAGCATAATGTTTATATTTTATAAGGTTGATTCATAATTTTAATTCATCATTACTCCTATTACCTTCCCCTAATGGCTTCCATTACTTTCAATTTGTTTACAGCATATACCGGGTAAATAGAAATAATGAGTGTGAAAATAAAAATGGTAATGGCCTGGTTGTAGTAGACAAAAGGCGCTAATGAGAATTTCATGATCGGGTCGAAACCGTAATCAAGCATGGCCTCGGCCGCCTGTCCTGTAAGTACTATCGGGTTCAGGTAAAAATAATAGGTAATGGGATAAGAAACAATTATTCCGAGGATAACACCCACAAAACCAACCAGGATTGTTTCAATGATCAGGATTATTTTCAACTTGCTCTTTTGCATTCCTACTGCTACGGTAACGCCAAATTCCCTTTTACGCTCGGCAATCATCATCAGGATGGTGCCAAACAGCCCGAATGCAATAACCATATAGAGGATACCTTTGAACATAATACCCGATTGACGGTCGCTTTCAATCTGTTGCACCAGCACCGGTTGCATTTCCTTCCAGTTTTTAACCTCATATTCATCCAGATCGATTTTGGATTGAAGGTCTTTTTGGACTGAATGAACACGGTTGTTGTCATCGAGCATGATCACATAGGCAGTCAACATATTGGGGGTAGAGTAAAACTCCTGGCAAGCAGCGATATCCATGTATACCAGCATCCTGTTAAAAGCAGGATTGGGATGTTTAATTATTCCCTTAACCGGAAAAATACCTGTTGCGCTAACCCCATGGTAACCCTGGCCCAGCATAACCAGCGAGTCCCCAACACCCAGTTTCAGGTAGTTGGCCAGGCCGGCAGAGAGCATAATTTCTTTGTCTCCTTTTTGCAGATATTTTCCCTCTACCAGTTTTGTTTTGAGGTGTGTTGCCTTGTCTTCATTAAGTGGATCAACCCCAAGTACCATCACCCCTTTTGTAATATTTTCCGAGCTGCCCAGGGCAAAGGATTCAATCCTTGGTGTTACTGAAGTGATATGCGGGGTCGACTTCAATACATCCTTCAATTCCGCACGGTCGGTAAAGGCGTTGTTCAGCTTCTGGTTTTCCCAATATCCTTTTTGGTGTACCTGGATATAGCCCGAATAAAAGCCAACAGCCAGTTCTTCCATATAATCGTAGGTGCCTTCCTGCATCGACCGCATAACAGCCGAGAGTACAACACCAAACAATACCGAAGATACTGTAATCATTGTCCTGCGCTTGTTTCGCCAAAGATTACGCCATGCCAGTTTAAAATAATTGGTCATCAGATTATCATTAATTTTAAGACATCGTTTTTACTTAACCCTTTTCATGTTCTGCAAAGAAAAGAAACTTTCATCCAGGGGCACATTAAATTGGGATTCGATGATCTCCAGAATTGTTTTGTTCCCCTTTTTGCCCACCGGTACTATTTCAATCCTGGTTGGGATACTCCTGTCGCCCATTTTTTTAATATTATATTCATTTTCCACATTCACCAGGTAGCCATCCTCATCGTAATATTCCGCAGCCCAGATATCATAGCCTTCCCTGGTGATCCACATTATTATTTTCCCCCAAACAACCGGGGCATCCGGTTTGGGAATCAGCTCAATTTTCCAGCAAACCACATCCCTGACCTTGAAACTTCCCAACAAGGTATGGTCATAGTCCTTGATTATGGACGATTCTTCCACCAGGTCATCATTGGTAAAGTCCGAACCCATCCAGGATTGCATCATCATGGAAGGCGGGATTTTTATCGTTCGCTCAATGGAGGGCACCCAATTCCACATTTCTTTTCCGCGCTTTAAAAAAACCTGCCCTTTTTCCTTGGCCGGATAAGTCACATAGATCATGAAGTACTCCGATCCTTTCGACCAGGTTTTCATTTTAATTGTCCGTTCCCAACCCGGCCTTTGTATAGTCATTGACATCTCACCCATATTGGTTTCTCCGCGGTGTTTCTGGTCTGCCCGGGTAATAATTTCAAGTGCAGTCTGGGCAAATAATGTTCCCGTAAATACAAATAACAATAAAATTAGTACTGATAATCTCTTCATCTTTTGATTTATTTATACATATTCTTCAGTTTCCTTATAATGCCATCCAGAGGGAATACGTCAGGATCAGCCAGGTAGTTGAACACCAGGCCATCCATCATTCCCATAAAATACACGGCCTCGGAAAGAGGATCTTCGGCACCTTTTTTCTCAAAATATTCCATTAATAACCTGTAATAGGGCTGTAGCCATTCACTCAGTTTTTCATCTACCACCTTCATGACATCCTGTTGCAATGCAAGGCCGTAATATAGCCGCCAGAACTCCTTGCGTTTTCCCACCCATTCAAATATGACTTCAATAAAATGCATTAACTCGTAATGTTCAAGAATTCCGTCATGATTGGGGTCAATCTGTTCCATGATCTCCTGCATGCCCCCTTCGAGGATCTGGAATAACAATTCTTCTTTGCTTTTGAAATAATTATATATCAGGCCTTTTGAAATACCTGCCGATTCGGCTATCATGCCCATGGTCACCCCGTGGTAGCTGTTTTGGGAAAAGAGCCTGAGTGCATGTTCACTGATCAGGGCTTTCTTTTCCTGACGAATTGTTTCATACTGTTCTTTGTCCCTGGGCATCTGTTTTTTGAATGAACGGTCGGTCAAATGTAACATAATGATTTTAAATGCCAAATATTTTTTTAAAAATCACAGGACAGCTCCTGGTATTTTGAAAACTCTTGCTAAACAACAGTTTTGTAAATCTTATCGGGGTAAATTTTAATTACTAAATTTGCCGCCCTGTAAAAATATTTTTATGAAGGAAAAAGTCATATTGGTTGATAAAATGGACAATGAGGTTGGCACCGAGGAAAAAATGGCCGCCCATGAAAAAGCCCTGCTCCACCGGGCTTTCAGTATCTTTATTTTTAACGATCGCGATGAAATGCTTTTACAGCAAAGGGCTAAAACCAAGTATCACAGCCCCGGTTTGTGGACCAATACCTGTTGCAGCCATCCACGTCCGGGCGAAAGCTACGAAGAAGCTACACACCGCAGGTTGGTGGAGGAGATGGGATTTGATGTTCCCCTTGTTGAAAAATGCCATTTCATCTATAAAGTCCCTGTTGGCAACGGCCTGACCGAGCATGAATATGACCGTGTATTCTGGGGCAATTACAATGAAGCTCCGAAAGTAAACCCTGAGGAAGTGGATGATTGGAAATATATCCACATTGAACGGGTAAAACAAAACATGGAAGACCACCCTGATAATTACACCGAATGGTTTAAGATCGCTTTTAAAAGGGTTTACAAGCAGTATTACAATCAATAGGATTTCCCGGCAGTTTTCCTTAATTTTTCTGTCCTGATATCTTTGAGCATCAATTGAACTGAGCGTTTGCCGTTCCATTCATTTTCATCAACCGTATAACACATATCCAACGGACTGCCTGATTCAATATATTCTATAAGTGGCCCCATTCCGAAACCGATAGCATCGATAAATCCGTTATTCTCCAGGGCAATAGCAAGTTTCAGGTGTGTTTCGCCTACAATACGAGGTTTATA
Organism: uncultured Sphingobacteriales bacterium; assembly: GCA_964625265.1. Lineage (GTDB taxonomy): Bacteria > Bacteroidota > Bacteroidia > CAILMK01 > JAAYUY01 > CAYNBC01. Next base: position 9,575 of record CAZVAY010000025.1, read on the forward strand.
TTTCAGGAAGACATTTTTTGAAACAAAAACCGGTTTCATATTTTCGGGGCCAAAAGGGCCAAACCTCCTTATGGTATTGTTAAACCTGAGGTTAACTTCTTGTAATTCCAGCTCGGTATCGTAATCCAGGGAGGGTATCAGGCAATTAGGATCTATGGTTTCAGAAACGATTTTTTCGAATCTTTCAGAAAACTCATCAAAGTTTTCTTTTCTCAGGCTTAGCCCGGCTGCAAAAGCATGACCTCCAAAACGAAGCAGCAGGTCTGAACATTTTTCGATGGCCTGGTACAGGTTAAATCCGGGCACGCTTCTGGCCGATCCGCTCAGGACTTTTTCGTTGCCGGTAAATAACACAGTGGGTCGGTAAAATTGCTCTATCACCCGTGATGCAACAATGCCAATGACACCTTTGTGCCAATCCAGGTCGTACAGCACCGTTGTTTTCCTGTTCAGCAGTTTCTCATCCGTCTCAATCATGTGGATTGCCTGATTGGCAATGTCCTGGTCTTTGGCTTTGCGATCAACATTGTTGCTGTTAATCTTTATCACTGATTTTTTCACCTGCCCTTCCTCATCCCCGACAAGGAATTCCACCGTTTTGTCAGCATGTTCCATCCTGCCGCTGGCATTGAGCCGGGGGCCGATGATAAAAACCAGGTCACTGACTTCAAGCTCGGGCTTTTTAACGTCCAGTACTTCCAGCATGGTTTTAAATGGCAGTGAAGGGTTTGTATTGATCTTTTTCAAACCCAGGTATTCGATCACCCTGTTTTCACCCACCATGGGCACTATGTCGGAGGCAATACTGACTGCCACATAATCCACCAGGCTCAACGGATCGGGTGCGGTAACCAGTTTTGTCTTCAGTGCCTGAATTAATTTAAATCCTATGCCACAACCCGACAGTTCCTTAAACGGATAAGTACAATCCTTTTGTTTGGGGTTCAAAATGGCGCATGCCTGCGGAAGATCTTCACCAGGTTCGTGGTGGTCGCAAACAATGACGTCCGTGTTATGGTCAGCGGCATAACCGATCGCTTTCAAATCCTTGATGCCACAATCGAGTGCAATGACGAGCTTAACCCCTTTCTTTACTGCTACCTCCATCCCTTTCAGGCTGATGCCGTAGCCTTCGGTAAACCGGTCCGGAACATAATACATCAGCTTTGAACAAAGCTTGTTCAGGAATTTAAATACCACGGCAACAGCGGTAGTACCGTCCACATCATAGTCGCCATACACCATGATGTACTCCTTGTTTTCCAGGGCTTTAATTATCCTTTCTACGGCTTTGTCCATGCCTTTCATCAGAAAAGGGTCATGCAAGTCGTCCGGGGAAGGGTTGAAATATTTCTTTGCCTCATCGTAGGTTGTAAGTCCTTTCTGAGCAACCAGGGTGGCAATGGTATGCGTGACTTTCATAGAATCCGCAAGGGTATCAACGACTGCTTTATCAGGACCGGGCTTTTTATTCCAGTTTTTCCAGAGGATCATTTTTGAATCAATTTCTATCTACAAATACTTTTCTTTCAATTTTTGAGCTACCAGGGGCAGCCCTTCCGTTGCAGGCATCTCAAAGGTCTCTACCTGCATCCCCACCACAGCATCGGGGATATTTTTATCTACCAGGAACTTATCTGCATGAGCAGGTACGTAATGGATAATCCCGGCAGCCGGGTAAACGGTCAGGCCGGTACCCACAACAATAAATACATCCGCCTCTGAGGCCATTCGTACAGCTTCGTCCATCATGGGGACAGCCTCGCCAAACCACACCACATGCGGCCTGAGCTGAAATCCTTTTTCACAATTATCACCTATATAAATATCTTTATTGCCCAGGTCATACACCAGGCTCTCGTCCCCGGTGCTCCTGGCTTTCCTGATCTCACCGTGCAAATGCAACACCTTGCTGCTTCCAGCCCTTTCATGCAGGTCGTCTACATTTTGTGTAATGATGGTAACATCAAAATCTTTTTCCAATGCAGCCAGTTCCAGGTGGGCCTTGTTGGGTTGTGCTTCCCGCACTGCTTTTCTCCGAACATTATAAAATTCCAGGACCAGTTCCGGGTCTTCCCTCCAGCCTTCAGGGGAGGCCAACCTGTAAGGGTCGTATTTTTCCCACAGTCCCCCTTTGTCACGAAAAGTCTGCAATCCGCTTTCTGCGCTAATGCCTGCCCCGGTTAACACCACCACTTTTACCATGGCCACCTATTTAATCGATTTTACGTGTTTGTCATCAACTACAGGGAAACGCATGAATTTCTGCATGAGCCGTGCTATGGCCAGCACATCTTTTTCGCAGTATATAACAATCCTTTCCAGGTTTTTTTCTTCCCAATATACCTTCCAGACATCTTCCCCGCTGATGTCGTCTTTGGGCGTGGGCAGGTCAAACACCGCACACAATAACCTGAGTGAAGTATATCCTTTGAAATCACCAAAACGCCAAAGCTGCATTGTGTCGAGCAAATGAGCTGTTTCCCAGGGTTTCTTTCCCCAGTTGTCCAATGCTGCCGGAATTTCCAGGCCGTTGGTAATGAACCTGCGCGACAGGTAAGGAAAATCAAATTCCTTCCCGTTGTGGGCGCAAAGAAAATGGGTTTTTAAGTCAAAATAGTTATTCAACAGGGAGGCAAAATCTTCCAACATCTTTTTTTCATCATCCCCGGCAAAAGACTTGATCCTGAAATAATCTTCCCCGCCTTCCTGGGTAAATATACCTACCGAAATACAGACCACTTTACCAAATTCCGCAAAGATGCCGGCCCGCTGGTAAATGCTTTCGGGCGTATCGCTTTCCTCCGATTTGATATAAGATGCCTTTTTATCCCACAGTTCCCTGAAGTGTTCCGGTAATTCTGAATAACCCGGCTGTTGTGGTACGGTTTCTATGTCTAAAAAATAAATTCGATTCAGTGCAATGTTATCCAGCATAGTATTTTGTTTTTCTTTTTTTCTATTCCCTGCGCATTAGGTTTTTGAAACAAAAAAATAAAGCTGAAATTTAGGGATAATTACGAATCTTTTAATTATGAATTACAAATTACGAATTGTTTTTGGGATACTTACGATTAGTCGAAGTAACTCTCCGGCATCCTGAAGCAAAGCATTACTTTTTCCTTCGCTTAAATAACCTGTATCCTTAAAAAGGCGGAGCCGGTAATGCGATTCTCATGTTTCTTCGTAGGCAATGGTCAAATTGGCATAAACTTCTCAAAAATATTTTCAGTGACACGAATGCCCTGTCTGATGAATTTCCAGTGCTTTTTCAGGAGGACTCAGGAATTTGATACCCAATCCGCTGCCCCTGAGTATAAACACAATACCGACCAGCACGACTATCCAGGGCAGGATGTGCTTCAATTTTGACCTAAGCGTTTGCCCGGCCATCCCGGAGATAACCCCGAATGAATATAGCATGGGTGATGTTCCCAAACCGAATGCAGCCATGAACAACATACCGGACAGGTAATGTGAACTTTCAATGGCAGACGCCAGGGCCACATACACCAGTCCACATGGCAGCAGGCCGTTGAGCAGCCCGATGATCAGAAATGAAAAGGTGCCCGGTGCCGACAAATGGCGGCCAAATGACCTGATCAGTAAACCGTTAAAGGATTGAACGAGGGTAGTAAAAAAGCTGTTTTTTGAAAAAATAACCGGCAACAGTACGGACAACAACATCAGTATCCCCAGGCCAATGCTCAGCCATTGCTGTAAGCCTGCCAATCGCAATCCGCTGCCTGCCAGCCCGAATAAAATACCCAGTACGGCATAGGTGAGAATACGGCCAAGGTTATAAAGAGCATGGTAAACAAACAAGCGGTTTTTGGCAATACCTTGTTTGGGCAATGCCAGCACAACAGGCCCGCACATGCCCATACAATGGCCGCTGCCAATAAGGCCCAATATAAATCCGCTGATGAGGAAAGTCCACATTATTCCAGGAATATGTCCTTCTGTAAATAATAAGACACGCTGTCACATTCCATATCAATAATAACAACCCACTTGCCATGAAGCAGGTTTTCGACCGGTATTTTTTGTTGCAACCCTGCATCTGCCTTCAGGGGAATATGAAGGTCGAGCTTGCTATCGGATGGCCTGTACAGCCATATTTCCCCATTCATTGTTTTTTGGCTGAAAAAAGTGGGAAAAGTGATGACAATGTTCTCCTTGTTGATTATAATATCCACTTTCTCATCCAACTCATTAAGATTTTTCTTTTTGTTAATTGTTTCCTGAAAGAGAATTTCTTTGGGATAATAATCCTCAGAGATCAGGTTGAGGTCTTGCCTGTAGCTTAAATAAATGCGCAGGGCAATGGTACCCAAAAATATCAGGATCACAATAAAAATCCCTGTTCCCCAATTGAATTTGAGTTTCATTTACGAAGTTTTAATCACAGGGCAAATTACATTATATTTATTGCAGTAGCAAAACAAACCTTTGTTATAAAACTATGCTAAAACCCTGCAGCTAAACCGCTACTTTTGTTCAGAAACTTTATTTACAGCATTTTCAGGAACCAGAAACCAGGAGTGGTTTTTCTGCATCAATCGTCCGTTAGAATATACACCGAATGTAAGTTTTGTTTTCCCGGCCTCCAGCCGGTTCACATCCAGTTCGACAAAAACAATACTTTCCGTTAAACCATCTGCCTTTACATTTAGCTCTCCTGATGCTATTGTAACCTCACCCTCGTGAGAAAGCAGTTTAATTTCAACGGGCATCCCTTCCCTGGTTTTGTTGATCACTTTCAGGTTGTACAGGTTTCTGTAGTGGTTTGAGTCAAGCTGTTGGTATAGCATACCAGGGGTCCGCAGAATACTTGCTTCAAGAGGCGTCCTTTTGATTATAAATCCGGCAAGCAAGCTCAGCAGAACCAACAATACCGATGAATAGGCTATGATGCGGGCATTCCATTTGAATTTCTCTCCTTTTTCGATGGACTCAGCGCTGGCATAACGGATCAGGCCCTGAGGCAACCCAAATCTTTTCATCGTGGTATTGCAGGCATCAATACAATTAGTACAGTTAATGCATTCGAGCTGGGTTCCATGGCGTATATCAATACCGGTAGGGCACACCTGAACACAGGCTCTGCAATTAACACAATCTCCTTTGCCGGCTTCTTTCCGGTTTTCATTTTTTTTAAACCGGCCTGCCGGTTCTCCCCGTTTATAGTCGTAGGATATAACGATGGATTTTTTGTCAAGCAAAACACCCTGCATTCGGCCATAAGGACATATAAGTGTACAAACCTGCTCCCTGAACCAGGAATATATCAAAAAATAGATGAACGAAAAGATCATGAGAAAAATAAATCCCCTGGCATTTGATGCAGGCCCTGCCAGTAACAACGTTTTTATCTTGTCGAAACCAAACAGGTAGGAAGCAAGAGTACTGATAACAACAAAGGATATGGCAAAAAATACAAGGTATTTCGCCATTCGTTTAAAAAATTTTTCGGCATCCAGCGATTGTTCCCTGAGCTTTTTCTGTTGCTGGAAATTTCCGTCAATCCAGTACTCAACCCTTCGGAATATAAGTTCCATAAAAATGGTTTGCGGACAAACCCAGCCACAAAAGATCCTTCCATAGATAACCGTAAACAGAATAATAAATACAATAAGGCAGATAGTGATCAGGAAAAAAATATAGGAGTCCTGTGGCCAGAATACTATTCCGAACAGGACAAATTTCCGTTCAAAAAAATTCAGAAGAACAAAAGGATCCCCTTTAACTTTAATAAGGGGTGCTGCAAAAAAGAAAATCAGGAGAAAGGCCCCAACCACATTTCGCCAGAACCATAATTTTCCACCGGGTTTCTTGGCAAAAATCCATTTTCGTTTTCCCTTGGTATCAATTGTTGCCAATCCGTCTCTGAAAGTGGACTCAACCTTTTCAACTTTGGCCATTATTCTTCTGTATTTAGCAGTTCACTACCGGTCACATGGTAACCTTTCTTTTCAATCGCTTTGACCATATCATTCTTATCTGCAAGAGATGTATCAACCCACACAATCACTTTCTTATTTTCAAAACTGGCATAAATACTGTCGACACCGTCCAGCTCAACCAACTGTTTTTTGATCGTATTTTCACAACCCGGGCATGTCATCCCGGTTACGGAAAATTCAAACTTCCCGTTGGTCATTATTTCAGTTGGTGCTTTGTCTCTGTTTTGGTTGCACGATAACGCAAGCAGGCAAATAACTGTAATTACGCTGATTTTTTTCATGAACAAATTTTAACGAAATGCGATGAATATTACGATTTTCTTCCATTGTTTTTCAACAAATTATTATGGGTTTTAGTACCCCAATGCGTTAATTGGTACACAAAAAATAATACATTTTCATGATGCAGGGGCTAATATAACAGGGGAAACGGGTAGCCTTTTGTTATCCCGTTAACAAAACCAAAAATTTATCAAAACAATTCCGGAATTCA
>CAZVAY010000026.1:0-15616 GCA_964625265.1 uncultured Sphingobacteriales bacterium
GCAACACAGCTTAAACCCGAATCGCGTTATACCTCAAACAAATTCATACGATAAACTCTCAAAGATGTGCGTTATCTTTGCAATGCAAACAAAATTACCACAAATCCTTGGATCCCGGAATATTCATGCAACGCTGCCTTGACCTTGCCGGTCTCGGATTTCCACGGGTTTTGCCCAACCCAGCAGTAGGTTGTGTGATTGTCCATAAAGAAAAGGTCATAGGAGAGGGATATCACCAAAAATTTGGTGAAGCACATGCCGAAGTTAATGCCATCCATGCGGTTGAAGACAAAAGCCTGTTAAAAGAAAGCACTTTGTATGTCAACCTGGAACCCTGCAGCCACTACGGGAAAACACCCCCCTGCACTGAATTAATAGTAACATCAGGGATAAATAAAGTGGTGGTGGCCGGCAAAGACCCTTCGGAGAAAGTGAATGGCAAAGGAATCGCGATTTTAAAAAAGGCCGGCATTGAGGTACAAACAGGTTTACTTGAAAAACAGGCCAGACAGCTTAATAAAAGGTTTTATACTTTTCATCAGGAAAAGAGGCCATACATCATCCTGAAATGGGCACAAACTACAGATGGCTTTCTGGCTGATTCTTCCGGGAATTCAAAATGGATCAGCAACGAATTGTCGCGGCAACTGGTGCATAAATGGAGGGCTGAAGAAATAGCTATCCTTGTGGGGAAAAATACCGCTATTGTGGATGATCCGGCACTGACAACCAGGGACTGGACAGGTGATAACCCCATCCGGGTGGTGTTGGACCCGAAACTTGAAATCCCGCCTGACCGGAAGTTGTTCAACAACGAGGCGGAAACCATTTTCATTAATGGGCAAAAGTCAGGAAAAGACGGGAGCAACCATTTTGTCCAAATCAATTTTGATGGAAATGTTGTATGGGAAGCAGTGTCGAAGCTGGCTGAAAGGGAAATTCAATCTGTTTTGGTAGAAGGCGGGGCCAAAACATTACAGCATTTTATTGATTCCGGCTTGTGGGACGAAGCACGGGTTTTTACCGGTGAAAAACAATTCGGTTCAGGAATCAGGGCTCCACAAATAAAAAGTAATCCGGTGAAGGAAATACCTTTACAAAAGGATTTGTTAAAAATTTACGAAAACAAGAAATATGGGTGGCTATAAAGAAAAAATCGTCTGGATCACGGGTGCTTCTTCAGGTATTGGAGAACACCTTGCGTACACCTTTGCCTATGAAGGCGCCAGGCTAATCCTTTCGTCCCGTAATATAACGGAGTTGGAAAGGGTTAAAAAAGCTTGTGAAGAAAAAGGGGGAAAAGCTTCCGTTTATTCACTTGATTTGTCTTCACCGGAACAAATTGATGAAGTTTCAAAAAAAGTACTGGACCAGTACGTGCATATTGACGTACTTATTAACAATGGTGGCATCAGCCAGAGGGCGTTATTTACTGAAACATCCATGGAGGTTGACAGACGGATCATGGAAGTCAATTTTTTTGGTGCGGCAGCACTAACCAAAAAAGTTATACACAGCATGCTTTCCCATGGGGGCGGGCACCTGGTTGTGATCAGCAGCCTGACAGGGAAATTCGGGTTCCCTTTGCGTTCTGCTTATGCAGCAAGTAAACATGCTGTACTGGGATATTTTGAAAGCATCTATGCCGAATTACATGATAAAAACATCAAGGTTACCATGGTTTGTCCGGGCCGGATCAGAACAAATGTTTCACAAAATGCACTCAACAAAGATGGCCGGGCTTATGGAAAAATGGATGAGGGGCAGGACAAGGGCCTGGCTCCTGAAACATGTGCCAAAAAAATTGTCAAAGCCATGAAACGCAATAAAAAGGAAGTTTATATTGGAAAACTGGACGTGATAATGATCTATATCAAAAGATATTTTCCGGCATTGTTTTATAAAATAGTTTCTAAAGTCAGCCCGACTTAATAAATTCGCAGAAAAATTGATCTTGAATGGAACTCATAAGACAAAAATACCATGTTCATGGTATACAACAGGTTGGTATCGGAGTAACTAAGGTACAGGAAGCCTACGAATGGTACCGGGATAATTTCGGTATGAACATCAAAATTTTTGAGGATGCTTCAACAGCCAAACTGATGCTTCCTTATACGGGGGGCAAACCCTGGGAGAGACATGCAATACTTGCTTTAAACCTGCAAGGAGGCAGTGGTTTTGAAGTATGGCAGTATACCGAAAGAACACCGGTGCCTGCAAATTTCGAAATACAACTGGGTGACCTGGGTATATTTGCCACAAAAGTTAAATGCAAAGACACCAAAAAAACATTTGACATATTTTCTGAAAGAAAACTTGATCTGGTTAATGGAATTAATAAAAACCCTTACGGAAACGAACATTTTTTTGTCAAAGACCCTTATGGAAATATTTTTAACATAGTACAGGGGTTTCAGTGGTTTAGGTTGGATAAAAACCCAACAGGAGGCCCGTTTGGGGTCATCATTGGGGTTAAGGATATGGAAAGCTCCATAAGTTTTTATAACGACATCCTGGGTTATGATACCATTGAATATGATGAAGAAGGCGTATTTGAAGATTTTGCAGAATTGCCGGGTGGCGCTAACCGGTTCAGGCGGGTTTTGCTCAGTCATAAAAACCCAAGGCTGGGGAAATTCAGTAACATGTTTGGTTATTCGGTGATTGAATTGGTTAAGGTACTTGACCGGGTACCAAGGAATATTTATGAAGAACGGCAGTGGGGCGACCTGGGATTTATTCACCTTTGTTTTGATGTCAGCAACATAGAACAACTAAAAGAAAAATGCAAAAATTCCGGTCACCCGTTTACGGTTGATAGCAGTAACTCTTTTGACATGGGTGAAGCTGCCGGGCATTTTTCATATATAGAAGACCCGAATGGGACTTTGATTGAGTTTGTTGAAACACACAGGATCCCCATTGTAAAAAAACTAGGATGGTACCTGGAGCTCAGAAAAAGAGACCCGATGAAGAATCTCCCTGACTGGGTGTTAAAGGCCCTGCGTTTTACTCGTGACAGGAATAAGAGGCGGTAGTTCTTCACCGTCTTGTGGCTCAAGATGAACAGTAGCCATGACCCCGATATTTTTAAATAATGCTTTTTCAATATCGGAAGCAATTTCATGTGCTTCATGCAGGTTCATCTCAGAATTAAGCTTGATATGGAATGTAACTTCCTGGTGGCTGCCGTACTGATGTAGCAGTAAATGGTGCATTTGAATATCAAAACCAACTTCTTCTTCAGCAATGGTTTTTATTTGTCTCGCCAGTTCATCCGAAGGTTTTTCACCCATCAGGTTTTTGATGGCATTTTTAAGGATATGATAGGCTGTAAAGAAAATAGATAACGAAACCAGTATGGCCATGACACCATCCATCCACCACAACGATTTACCAGCTAATATTCCCACCACTATGATGGCTGAAGAAATAGCATCCGAGCGGTGATGGAAACCGTCAGCGATCAAAGAATTCATCCTTGTTTTTTTACCAAGCCTGATGGCAACCTGTGCACTTATTTCTTTGATGATGGTACTCAGGATCATGACCCAAAGGGCTAATTTCCCGAATATGGCAGCTTCTCCTGATTGCAATTCCTTATAAGCCTCAAGAATAAAATTGAATCCCACCATGATCAGGAATATGCCAATAATAAATGTGACAAGGATTTCAGCCCGTTCATGCCCATAAGGATGTTCTTTGTCAGCCGGCTTGGTAGATATTTTTGCCCCGACCAACACAATAATAGATGTAAGTGAATCAGACAAGGTATGCCAGGCATCGGCAATAACTGCTACTGATGAAGTAACAATTCCTGCCCATAATTTAATGGCAAACAGCACCACATTGACGGAAACAGACATCCAGCCTTCGAGCAGCGCATAATATTTATTGGTCCTGGCTTTTTTCAAGGGTCTTCTGCTTATTTATTTTACCCAGGGTAGTATATTCAAAATTATTAAAAAATCTGATGAATTTAGGAATTTCGTGTTTTTTCAGCACTTTTTTGCAGGCTTCTAAAAAATCAGCACTTTGTGCTGTCAGGCCGGGAGATTCAACTGCAAGTTCAAGATGTTCTCCTAATTTGTCGTCAGGATGGCCGTATAAAAAGAACCTGGCCTTGCCCCAAAACCTATATACCAGATTTTCTAATTTATATTCAAGAATATCAGGGTTGATTTTTTCCCCACCTGAATTGATCATATTGTCAACCCGCCCTAAAAACTCAAATGAATTATCAGGGTACAGCCTGACCAGGTCATGGGTATAAACAGGCTTGGAAGTTAATGGCGTGTGAACAACCAGACAGGAATTGTTGTCGACTTCAAACCGGATACCGGCAAGCGGGTAGTAGCAATCTGATGAATCCGGCCCATTCAGTTTGCGTAATGCCACATGGGTCAGCGTTTCAGTCATGCCATAGCTTTGGTACACAGGGGTGTCGAGTGCGGAGATCATTTGTTTTAGTGTCCCGGAGACAATACCACCACCCACAAGAATGGTATTCATATTGTCAAGGGGTTCCGTTTTTCCCGAGTTCAGCATATTAAACAACTGCTGGGGAACAAATGAAGCAAATGTGGGGGATACCGGATAAGGGCTTTGGAATGGATTTCCTGATGGTGTCTCGGCAACAATATCCAAACCTCCTGTAAATGCCCTGATCACCATCATATAACCTGCAACATGGTTGAGCGGCAGCCCAAGATACAATACATCTTTTTGGTTTAACCCAAAGGTTGATAATGTTTGCCGTGCACTCCAAATAAGCTGGTCACGGGTAAATTTGATTTTCCGCGGAGAGCCGGTTGTACCGCTGGTTTGAAAGGTGAAATATTTCTGTCCAGTCTGCCATTGCCGGATAACAGCCTGGATATCTTGCATGAATTCATCTGTATCCATGTAATTGTTTGCTGCGTTCATCAAGTCTGTGCTGATATTTTTGTAATATAATAACGGCATGGTTAGGGAGTTACAAAACGTTGATTGCAAAAATGGAAAATATTTTGATAAAAGGGTGACTTTCGGATATTACTTTTTTCTTCATTTTTTAATGGCGTCAAGTAATTCAGGTTGGATATGGAATTAATAATGTGGATAAAATGAATATAAATACCAAGTTTAAAATATCTTTGTATTGTTATTTTGTTGTTTAATTCTTAAAATGTATCCAATGTTATTACAGCTTAACCAGGCAGGTTTTTTTGGAGGTTGGGAATTAATTTTAATTTTTGCAGCCGTACTCTTACTATTTGGTGGAAGAAAAATTCCTGAACTTATGCGAGGTATTGGTCGTGGAGTCAGGGAGTTCAACAGTGCTAAAGATCAGGTGAAAGAAAGCCTGGAGGAAGGGATGAAAGTGGAGAAAGAAAAGGAAGGCAAGGCAGCCGAAAAAGAAGAGAAAGAATAACTAAAATTTGAAAGCAGCCCTATTTCGATTGAAAAATGTCCATCCAACCCGGCAACGGGTTAAGCTTTTTTTTCAGAATATTTCATCACTCATTTTGTTTAAAATACCTGTGGCGGCAGCTTTAGGTGTGTGTTTGTTTTTTCCATGTCCTGCCCTGTCACAGGCACAAGGAGGTTCAACTTTTATTACGGAAACAAAACCTATTGAAGAAAAACTCGATGAACTGCTGTCGGCCTGGTATATAGATAAAATGACAGTAGAAACAGATGTCAGCAAGTTGAATGTTTACCACTTTAAACCGGATGAAATACCTGAATATCCCGATGCAGTTTATAAAAAGAGGTTGGAAGACCTGCAAAGCCCTATCCCCCTTGGGTTCAACCCGATAATAAAACGATTTATTGACCTGTATGCTAAAGAAAAGCGCAACCAGGTTGAAAATATGCTTGGGTTATCACAGTACTACTTCCCCATTTTTGAGACTGAACTGAACAGGCAGGGTTTACCTCTTGAACTGAAATATATCCCCATTATAGAATCTGCACTGAATAATGCAGCAGTGAGTAAGAGCGGGGCAACAGGCCTTTGGCAGTTTATGTATCCCACGGCCAGGCTTTACGGATTACAGATCACCTCCTACATTGATGAGCGAAAAGACCCCTATAAACTCACCGAAAAAGCAGTAACCTATTTAAAGGATATGTATGCTATTTACCGCAATTGGTTATTTGTTATTGCAGCCTATAACTGCGGCCCCGGCAGCGTAAACAAAGCCATTCAGAAATCAGGATACAAAACCAACTTCTGGGAAGTATATCCCTTCCTGCCTGTGGAAACAAGAGGTTATATCCCGGCATTTATAGCTGCCAACTATATTATGAATTATCATGTTGAGCATAACCTTTACCCAAAAAATATATACAACCCCGGCTTTATCGATACCATTCAGATTACACGCAGATTAAGATTCGAAGTTATAGCAAGGGCACTACAGGCAGAAACTGAATTGTTGGAAGAACTCAACCCTCAATACATTAAGGATGTAATTCCCCAGTCTGTTAGCGGAGAACCATTCATTCTTCGCCTTCCAGTCGATTTATCTTCCCTGTTCAACACACACAGAAACCGTATATACCGATACCAGGATCATTTGGATAAATTGGAAGAAGAAGAAAATAATGCTGCTTCAAAGATTAAAACCGGTTATCATTACAAAGGGACCAACACGCATAAATACAAGTTGCTAAAATACCGGATCAAGGCTGGTGATTCAAAACAATTAATTGCAGATTTATACGAATGTACTCTATACGACCTGAAAAGGTGGAACCCAGGGCTGGATAATTCTTTCATTGTTGGCAAAGAGCTAAGTATTTACGTGTCCTCGGCCTATGCTACCAAATATAGCCGGATAAATGAGCTGACAGCAACTGAAAAAACTGTATTATTGGGATATAATCCAACCGGACAAAAATCCACGACCAATACCCAAAACCTCATTTACACAGTAAAACACGGGGATACCCTTTGGGGAATAGCAAACAGGTATCCGGGCATTTCGGCTACGGATATAATCAACCTGAACAAGCTTGACAATAACAACCTCGTACCGGGCCAGAAGATTAAAATCCCTCTCAAATAAAGGATTAGCTCCGGGATAAACTTTATCGGTTTTTTTATAATTTTGTTTATAACTCATCGTTTTAATAACCTAAAATTTCATGCATATGAAAAAGTTATTATTTCTTGTTTTCACAAGTCTCATGTTATTTTCTGCTGTTTCACAAACTGTTATTCATGATAAACAGGAAGTGTATGGGAAATGGACACCCAAGGGTTCCCCTTACATTGTCAATGGCGAAGCTATTGTCCCTGCCGGAAAAACCCTAAAAATCAAACCAGGGGTGGTAGTCAGGTTCAAGACAGGTGATGTTCATGACTATGACAAATATTCCAGGTCAGAGATAGGTTTTTTGCGTGTGAACGGGCGACTGGTCGCCAAAGGCAGTGAAGACAACCTGATTTATTTTACCCGGGACGGAGCTTATGGCAATTGGGGTGTGATCTATATGAATACCGGGAATAAGGACAACCTGCTTATGTATTGCAAAGTTGAATATGCTTATTTCATCAGAAGTATTATCCCTACCGATAATGCTACAGCGGGTATTTCGTTCAATGCATGTTCGGGTGCAGTATTGAATTGTTTAGTGGTAAATAACGGCTGGAATGGTATCAATTGTAAAAATAGCGCAAATCCGGTTTTGATGAATAATACACTGGTTGGAAATAAATATGCTATTGAATGCAATACCAGTTCAACGCCAACGATCATCAATACCATTTTTTACAGCAATGATGAATCTTTTTATATCAATGGAGGCGCCAAACCCCTGATATCCTATTCCCTTCTACAAAATGCATTGCCTTTGGATGTCAGTGACCTGGGAAATAATATTATCGGGCTGGATCCAAAATTTGTTGACCGCTGGAATGGTAATTTCAGGCTACAGGATGATTCACCCTGTATCGGTAAAGGCAAGGGTGGAAAAAATATGGGAGCATATTAACTATTCCTGAAGAAGTTTTAACTGTTCCTTGGCATATTTTTTAGAAGGTTCATCACCATATTTAACCACTTTTTCATAATACTGAATAGCTTTCTTTTCATCCTTGATTTCTTTGTAAGCATAGGCGATGTTTGATAGGACAATGTAGTCTTTCGGGTTGATTTTCTCAGCTTGATGAAAGTATTCCAATGATTTTATTAGTTCTCCTTCTAAAACATAGGTAATACCCACATTGGTAAGGCTTTCGATATGCCTTGGATAATATTTTAGAATAGCAAGTGCAATCTCCCGCATATTCGACAACAACCTGTCATCTTCTGTATTGTATAATTGAATCTGATAATCCTGAATAGATGACAGTAGGACGTCTTCACCTTGATCAACCTTTTCATTCTGTGTCCATAACCAGTTGTTTTTGTTTTCTGCAGATAAATTTATGGTTTCAATGATTGTTGAAGTAAATAGTTCCCAGTTTTTCACCTCTCCATATGCATATACTTTTCCGAAACGCATATCAAGCCTGTTCGGGAACAATTTGATCCCCTCGTTAATTTTTTCAATGCCTTTTTGAAACAAAACCGAATCGTACATGATTTGTGAGCCCATAAAGCCTGCGGTATTCCCCAGGCTATCCGTCAATTCCAGAAATTCCCCTTCCGGCATTTCGGTAGTCAGGGCAATCACATCTTGTTTGGAGACAAAGAAATAGTAGTTGAAATAACTGGTGTAAAATTCAGGGTCTTTATTGTCTGTTTGCTCCCATTTCCGAAGAACTTCGATCATCCCAGAGGTGTCACTCTTATCCAGCTTGTCGATAAAGTCAGTTCTAAAATCCTGGGCATATAATTGTACCAGATTGATGATGAAAACAGGAATGATCATCGTTTTTTTCATCATCTTTAAGGGGCTTTATTTAATAAAATCCGGAAATGTTTTCAGTGCTTTGGAGAATATTTCCATGGCAGGTTTTTCCCTCTCTACCGTAGGTGGCGGCCCATTCCAGGGTTTCCACAAGTAGCGGTCAGAAATGATCATACAACCTTTATAGATCACCGAAAGGGAGATGCCGTCTGTTGTGGCTGTTTCTCTTTGTGGGGTGTTGCGGTCATCATCCATAACCTCCAGGTTACTGGGGTCAACTACATTGAGTAAAGTCCAGGGTATCCGCACATCAATGGTCTTCCCTGAAAAGATAACGGCATCAAGGTTGGATGCTTTGTTACTATCAGCCTCCCAGCGGGCGTGAAGCCTGCCTATATCCTGAACACTTGAATCGGGGAAATTGTTTTTCCACCTGACCAGGTTCCAGAAACCACTGTCGGATACGGTAGAATGGTATAATTGATAGGGTTCTACCCATATCCATCCAAACCAGATAGCAAACAGGTCGTAGGCACGCATTACATACAGGTCGGCCGTATCAGGGGGGATGATCTTTAACAGAAATTCAGCCCTGTTTGAAACCACATGACTGTCGGGCAGCAGGGATTCACCGAGGCCAGGTTTATAAGTGTCGAGGGCAACCAGGATGGTATCACCTGCTTGAATACTATCGTGCAAAGTAATCCTAAAGTGGAAGAAATCATTGGCAGTAGCTACCTCCAAATTATCCACTTTGCAATGGGCATTGTAAAAATTAAGATTTGAAAAGGTGGGATCAGCAGCGTCAAAAGTTACAAGCCCAAAATTTTGTTCGGGGCTTGTCACATTATGCCACAAATGTCTCCGGGAAGGTACTGTACCGATGGGGTTGGTAATCCAGGTGATCTTAAACCATTCATCCATCCAGGAAAACAAACATCCACCTGCACATTTATTATCGTAAATATTGCCCAGCAACCGGGCATCGTGCACGCCCTGCATTACTTCAGTGTGCCCTCCGTGGTTCATTCCGCTTAGGGCGGAGTGTGCACTGCCCCAACTTGATGGGACACCAAATTCGCCAATTAACAGGGGCTTATTCCTGTAATGGTCCTTCAGGTCCTGCAGGTAGCCCAAATAAGGATTGGGGCCAACAATATCGGAATAAGCCAGGTATTTGGAGTCGTTGTTGACGAAATCGGGATAGTAGGGGTAAGCGTGGTAGGTAGCAAAATACCCGGCTGGTGCATCTGTAGTAATTAAGTCAGATAGGTCAACTGTGGCCACATCTTCATCTGTGAGTGTGTCGGGTTCATGCTGAATGGGGTCAAGGGTAGGCCACGAACTGATACTGACCGGCCTTTCAACCTGGTAATTATTGCGCTCGTACATAATCAGGTGGTCGAGCCGGGCGGACAACCAGCTTTCTGTTGGAGTGCCATAAAGTAATTTCAAAGCTTTTCCTGAAAATCCATTGATACTGCTGTTAATGGTATCTGTTGGAACCACCTCATAAGGGTGCATTTCCCTGCCCGGGATAATACCTATTACCCATCTCGATACATCTGCAGTATAAGTTCCGAATGCTTTGCCTTGCCGCTCGTCTATTGTTCTGTTGCCATGGACACAGTCAACATTTTCTTCTATTTCATTGTCGAATGCTTCGGTTAGCTCAAAAAGGTTACCTGTCTGAACATCTTCATCCAGCCAGACTCCCTGAAACAGGTATAGCGGCTTTTCGGGATGGTTAAAATTGTATTTATAAAGCTCTTCATAAAAGCGGGGATAGTGTAAGGTGTATACCCGTATACAATTGAAGCCGAGTTCAGCAATTCGTGCTATCCACCGGGCATAGTGCTCGCGTGTGGCTGACAATTCACCGGGCTGCGTTCCCGGCAGGGCGACCCCCAGGTTTACTCCTTTAATGAATATTTTCTTGTATTTCTTGCCATCCCATATCCCAAAATAATCTTTCTGACAGGCGAAGGGGACTTTTGTATTCAGGAATAACAGGAAGTTCATGGTGTCTTTACCGGAAAAACTGAGGTCGGTCATTACCATGGTGTCGTAACCATCTTTGGTGATAATCACCTTGTAATAATTAGTAAAAGTATCAATCTGAAGGTTGTGAAAGGGAATAGCTCCGGCTGCAGCATTGGCTGCCTTGGCTACCCGGATCATTTTACCTGCAAGAACAAATTCATTGTTGAAAACGAGTTTAAAGAAATAAACGCCCGGACTAACATCCGTCCCCCAGGCATTTTTGCCATCCCACGAAGCCTGGTAAAGTCCTTTTTCCAGGTTTTTATCCAAAACAACTTTGATGAATTTCCCGTACAGGTCGTAAATAACTATGTTGACACGTCCGTCTTCGGTTAACATAAAAGGGATGAGCATGGAGTTATTAAAAGGATTCGGGTAATTCCTGTATAAAACAACTTTTTCATTTTCGCCATAAATCACACGAATGGTTTCTATATCAGCCTGGTAATTGCCATTTGAATCTGTGTAATACGTATAATGAACAGATGTATCATTAAGCAGGATAAAATGAATACGGGCAGAATCTACTGTTTCACCCATATTATTTTTAACCGTTCCTGTAAGTGCATATAAAGCAGTGCCGGCAATAATGAAAAAGACAAAGAGAATAAACGATTTTATATAATGCATTAATTTATATAATTTTAAAAGCACTATTTTACATAATTGTTGACAAAATTAATCAAAATTTCATTATCAATTTTGCCAGGTCACAGTCAGCCCGGTGGATTTTGTTAATAACAACCCAAAACAGTTATTGATTGACAAAGCTTTGGCAAGGTAAATACCAGGGGCGTAACACATGGAGTATTACTGGTAACCGTGTCATTTGGGCTTTATTCATGCTCAACATTTACTTCAACTGTAGCTACATTTTTTTCGCCTGCAGCCGTTACCACAAATGAAAGGTTTTTGAACGCCACCTTATCTCCCTTGACCGGGATTTTCTTTAGATGTTCAATCATTAATCCGCCCAGAGTGTCGGCTTCGCCTTTATAATCTTCAAAGAAATTATTGGGTAATTCTAGGTGTTTTTCGAGGTCGGTCAACAAGGCTTTCCCGCTGAATTCAAATGTGTTTTTATTCTTTTTTCTAACTATCTGTGATTCTTCAACCTCATCAACCTCATCGGTCATATCACCGACAATTTCTTCCAGGATGTCTTCCAGTGTAACAATGCCTAAAAACCCACCATATTCATCTACAACAATGGCAATATGCACCCTGTTTTTCTGAAACTCTTCCAACAAGTCATCGATCTTTTTATTCTGGGGGACAAAATAAGGTTTGCGCAATAGTTTTATCCAATTAAAATCATCTCCTTTATTAATATGAGGTAAAAGGTCTTTGATATATAAAATACCTTCAATATTATCTGGCTGGTTTCGAAAAACCGGTATCCGGGAAAATTTATTTTTGGCAATATCTTTCACCACTTCTGTAAATGGCCTGGAAGTCTCGTAGGCTAAAACGTCCATTCGGGAGATCATAATCTGTTTTACTGTTACATTGCCGAAGTCAACAATTCTTTTCAGGATCTTTTTTTCTTCCTGTGTCTTGGCCGAGGTGGCTGTTATGTCAATGGCGCTGTGAATATCCTGTACGGTTAGTTCACTTCCTTTTTTACTAATTCTTTTTTCGATAAGGTTGGTACTATTGACCAATAAAATGGATAGCGGGCTAAAAACATGGTTCAAAAAATCCAAGGGATAGGCCATAAGAGAAATAAACTGCCTTGATTTTTGGTTGGCAATGATCTTGGGGATCAGCTCCCCAAATAGCACCAGTATCAAGGTGATCAAAATGATTTCTAAAAAAAAGGATACCGCTTTATTCTCAATAAGGTTAAAATACCTGTTGATGAAATAGGTAAACAGAATGATAATTGAAATATTGATGAGGTTGTTGGCCCAAAGAATGGTGGCCAGATTTTTTTTTGGTTTGTTGAGCAACTGGAAAACAGTCCTGTCTTTTCGGGTTTTTCCGTTTCGGTATTTTTCAAAGTTTTTATCTGTTACCGAAAAAAAAGCGACTTCTGAACCGGATATCAACCCGGACAGAAATAACAGAACTACTTGAATCCCGATAAAAAAGTAAAAATAAATATCGGGTGGGGTTCTGATAATGCTGTTCAGGAATACCGCGAAAGGTCCGGGTTCAATACTTTCCAAAATAGCTTAATAGGTGAAAAAATCAGAATGGAAGGTCATCATCAGGGGCCGGGGTATCAGGTTCGTCACCCGGAGAAGGAGGAGGGGGCGTATCTGTACTTCCTTGCTCACGTTTACCCAGCATGTTGATATTGTTGGCGACCACTTCAGTGGTATATCGTTTGTTGCCTTCTTTATCCTCCCAGCTCCGGGTAGTAAGTTTTCCTTCTACATAAACCTGCATACCTTTTTTAAGGTATTTTTCAACTCTTTCTGCCAGGTAGCGCCAGGCTACGATATTGTGCCATTCAGTATTATCCTGCCAGTCCCCGTTTTTGTCTTTGTAAGATTCGGTGGTGGCAATCCTGAAGTTGGCAACAATACCATCGTCAGAAAAACGTCTTATCTCTGGGTCTGCACCCAAATTTCCAATTAGAATTACTTTGTTTACTGATGCCATAACGAATAGATGATTTAATTTTGTTTATAATTCAAATTCTGTGTTACAACCGTACCAGAGTTAAATTTACAACAAAAATAGATGATTTTGTGATATTAATTACTTTTATCCGCTTTATCTATTTTTGTCGCCACAAAGAACAAGGAATTATATGCCGGAAGTAATATTCACAGACTGGGGGTTGATTTCATACAGGGAAGCTTTCAATAGGCAGGAAGAAATTTTTTCGAATGCCATTGAGATTAAAATAGCCAACCGGGCGAGGCCAACCAGCCAACAGCTAAATACGCCTGGCCAATTTATTTTGTGCACACATCCCCATGTCATTACATTGGGTAAAAGTGGAGATATTAAGAACCTGCTTTTCACGGAAAAACAACTTGCTGAACGGAATATTGAGTTTTATAAAACAACCAGGGGGGGGGACATTACTTACCATGGCCCCGGACAGATTGTAGGTTATCCTATTCTTGACCTTGAGCATTTTTCGCTTGATATCAAGACCTACATTTACCTGATTGAGGAAATGATCATAAATACCCTGAAAGAATATCACATTGAATCGGGCAGGATGGAGGGTATGACCGGTGTCTGGCTGGATACGGACCATCCCGGAAAAGCGAGAAAAATTTGCGCTATTGGCGTTAAAGCAAGCAGGCATATTACTATGCATGGTTTTGCCTTTAATATCAACACCCAATTGGAGTATTTTAATTTTATTGTTCCCTGTGGAATTCAGGGCAAGACGGTTACTTCACTGTCAAAAGAATTAGGTAGAAAGGTGGATGAAGATGAAGTAAAATCCATCCTGATCAGGCATTTTAATAAATTGTTCGGGCCAAAGGTATCTGACTAATTTTCCGATTATAACATGAGGCATATTATTTGAGAAATAACGAACTTTCTGGAAAATTTAAATTTATCAAAAATGATTAAGAAAAGTTGGATTATAACCGGGGTGATCATTCTGGCAGTCCTGGTTTTGTTTTTTTCAATTAAAGGGACATATAATGGCCTGGTTACAAAAGACGAAGCGGTTGTGGCCCAGTGGTCCCAGGTTGAAAATGTTTACCAGCGCAGGGCTGACCTGATCCCCAATCTGGTAAAAACGGTCAAAGGGTACGCTGATTTTGAAAAGGAGACCCTGACACAGGTTATTGAAGCACGTGCCAAAGCAACCTCGGTTAATGTTGACCCAACCAACATGACACCGGCACAGCTCAATGCATTTCAAAGTGCACAGGACGGATTGGGATCAGCCTTGTCGAGGCTGATGGTAGTCGTAGAACGTTACCCTGAGTTAAAAGCCAATCAGAATTTCCTGGAACTGCAGGCTCAGCTTGAAGGAACGGAAAACCGGATTGCCGTAGAACGCAATAAATTTATTGAAAAGACAAGGGATTATAATACTTCCATCAGGAAATTCCCGGCCAATATCTATGCAGGTATATTTGGTTTTGAGAGGAAACCTGAGTTTAAAGCGAAAGAAGGTGCTGAAGAAGTACCCGATGTTCAATTTTAAAGATAGACAAAATGCCTATTAACCCGTTTACAGAAGAAAAGAAAAAGCAGGTAGAACAAGCAATTAAAGAAGCAGAACTTCAAACATCAGGAGAGATCAGGGTGCATATTGATATGCGTTGCCGCGCAGAAGTGCTTGACCGTGCTGCACATATTTTCGAAAAACTTGATATGCACAAAACGGAATTACGAAACGGTGTGCTTTTTTACCTTGCCTTTAAAGATAAAAAATTTGCCATCCTGGGTGATGCCGGGATTAATGCAAAGGTACCTGAAGATTTTTGGGAAGAAGTCAAGCTGAAAATGTTGCCTTATTTCAGGCGGATTGCTTTTGCTGATGGCCTCAGCGAAGGAATAAAAATGGCCGGTGAAAAACTCAAGGAGCATTTTCCATACATGGAAGGTGAAGATATCAATGAATTACCGGATGAAATTTCATTTGGTAACCAATAATATAAGTAAAATGAAAAGACTAATTACATCGGTATTTGCCCTGTTTCTTACCGTTTCTGTTTTGGGCCAGGTTCCTGAAAAGCCCCACCCCCCCAGGCTGTTGAATGATTATTCCGGATTGCTCAGCCCGGAGGAACAGCAG
>CAZVAY010000027.1:0-15424 GCA_964625265.1 uncultured Sphingobacteriales bacterium
TGAAATGGAAGGCAAGGTCGTTGAGACGTTGCCGAATACAATGTTTCGCGTTGATATTCTTCCGAAAAATAAGTTTTTGCCAGCGTTTTCGAGTAGTTAACAGGTAGAACAGGGAAAATATCATAGGGTTTTTGTGAGGTAGCACACCACAAAACTGTCTTATTAGCCAGCGGCTTTAATTCCCAGTTACAAAACGGCACCAAAACAATTTTAAACTCAAGTCCCTTGGCTTTGTGAATTGTCATCAGGCGGATGGCATCCAGGGCATCGGGCAATTGAACCGTAATTGACGGCTGGTTGTCCCACCATTCAACAAAATCAGCCAGTTCGCCATTGCGGGATTGGACAAACTGCATCACCGCATCAAGAAAAGACTGGATAAAAGGATAATAAGCCTGAACTGATATTAAACCCAAAGTCCTGCAAAGGTTCTCGACCAGTCCATACAGGCTATCCGATTCTGTATTACAACTTTTAATTTTCTCAAAAACATCATTGACAGAAAAAAAAGCCTGATGGGAGTCCATTTGCCTGCCTTGTATTTGCAAAACATAAGCGGCTATTTCCGTCTTGTTGATGCTATCTTTATCGTCAACAAGATATCGCAAGGCCCCTAACAGTAGTTTTACCGGCAGGGAATTGCCTACAAGCAGCGATTCTTCCGATACAACACGGATACCTTTCATTTCCAGGAGCTTTTCCGCTACCAGGTAGGATTCTTTTTTATTCCTGACCAGGATGGCTATATCTTTTTGACAATAGCCTTTTTCTATCAATTTATCTAACGCAGACTGCAGTTTATTCAAAGCCTGTTCACTAAAAGAGCCCTCCGGCCCATCTTTTTTCTCGAAAAATTGTACACGGACAAAACCATCGGGAACATCTGTTTCAGGCATCAACTGCCGGCTATCGCTGTAAGCATTTGTAAGGGCATTTTCGAATTCAGCAGGCAAAGCCCCGGATTCCTGCATTTCTGAGTTGAAATACTCCTGCAGAATATTGGGGGCCTGTTCAAATACCCGGTTGTTAAAATCTATTATATGCCTTTTGCTACGCCAGTTATTGTTTAGTGTCCTGGTTTCAATCGGCAATGGTTTTACATCTGCCAGTATCTTATGTGAAAGGAGGCTCCAGTCGCTGTTCCTCCACCGGTAAATGGATTGTTTGACATCACCAACAACAAGGTTTTTATGTCCATCGGCCAGGCTGTTTTTTACCAGCGGTAGCAAATTCTTCCACTGCATTTTGGAAGTATCCTGAAATTCATCAACCAGGAAATTATGCAGCCATATACCTGTTTTTTCAAAAATAAATGGGGCGTCATTGCCATCAATGATCTTGTTAAGCAGGCTGTTGATATCTGAAATGAGGATTTTATTTTCTTCGCTCCTGAATTCTTTAAGCTTTTCCGAAATATCACCTAAAATACCCAGCACGTAGAAATTCTTTTTCACTTCAATGGCTGTCCGGTACCTGGAATAATGATTATCGATATAATTGATTGAGTCCTGAAGTATCTTCATCAAATGATTATCGACCAGTGATTCAATCAGGGAAATTTTAGATACCGGTGTTGTTTTAGAATACCAGTTTTCCCTGCCTTCCAGGGCATGTAAAATCCTTTTCCCGTAATCATAGTTGCTCTTATTGGCCAATTTTCTAAAAAACCCGGCAACACCTGAGGCACCATACGAAAAATCACTGATTACAAGTCCTGCATTTTTGATCAGGCTCAAAGCGTTTTTGCCTTTTTCAGCCAGGGTGTTTTCAAAGGAATTCACCTCTTTGTTTAAAGATGAAATGAAACCGTTGAATTGGCTTTTATCCTTCATCAATGAAAGGAGTTCCTGTTCGTGCTCCATGTATTTCTCGGAAAATATCTCGTAAGCCAGGGAAAGTGTATCCTTCCTGAAATTCCAGCTTTTACCGGATTCAATCTTTTGCAGGGCAAACCCGGTCAACCATTTTTCAAGTACCGGGGTTTCACCCAGCCCCTCAAACAGATTATCTACCGCAACAGCCAATGCATTGCTTGTATCAAGATCCACATTATATCCGATATGAATACCCGACTCACGGGCAAAACGCCTTACCACCTGCTGGAAAAAACTATCGATGGTTTGAATATGCAAACCGGAATAGTTGTAAAGCAGTGAATGTAATATCATTTGTGCTTTTGAAGCCACAGTATCCATATCCTTGACACCAGTACTCTGCATGACTGTTTTCATGAACCGGTCATTGGAGCCTCCGGCCAATTGGTCAAGGTATGCAATCAACCTCGACTTCATTTCTTCGGTAGCTTTGTTGGTGAAGGTGATGGCAAGAAAATGCTCAAAATCCCCCGGGTTGTTGAACAACAGTTTAAGCACCTCCATTGTCAGTGCAAAGGTTTTTCCTGATCCTGCCGAGGCTTTAAAGATGGTGAGCAATGAGTTAAAATTTAGGTTCTTTCAATGTCAGGAATTTAATAAAACGCAATTTATCGTTAACAAAACTTTTGATCCGGGGATTAAAAATAACCCCGGTTGTGGGCCGTCATTTCCCGGCAAACTACTTTGGCAATAAGTACATTGTTAACTGCCGGGTCATTGTAGTTAAAATCATCCCTGCCGGTATATTGTTTCATGATCAGGTTGAGGTATTCGCGTTTTAGTTCAGGGTCATCAACAATTTCAAGTTTCCCGAAAGCCATGACGGATTTGTATTTCATCGAATAGGAACAAGCTACATGTTCATGACGTTTGTTCAGCGCGTGCAAAATATCCAGTGTCAGGCAAACATCAGGGTTTTTCTTCCAGATTTCTACTTTTCTACCTGTTTTGGCCGTATGGAAATAGAAAGTCCTGTCACGGTAGCCAAAATTCATGGCTACTACGTAAGGTTTATCATTCTCTTCTACCATGCCCATATAACAAACATCTGCTTTGGCAATAATCTCATCTATACTTTTCTGATCTGTAACACTTATTTTTTTTATGCCCATTTTTCTGCATTTAAACGAAAGCTAAAATAGCATTTTTCACAGACCTAAACATAATTTTCGCAAATTGCACCGGCATGACCGTAGAAGTGCTGAACAGCTTTCATGCGATTTTATCAACATCCGGTTCAGGCTTATTGAACTTCATAAAGGTCAAAATACACATAACCAACTCACAGCCATTGTCGATAACATTTGCCTGCCTGAGAAAATCTTTAGTAAAAAATTCAATAGTTTTGAATCTTTAAAAAACGACCTTTAATCATCAAATGAATAAATTAACGGAAATTGCCACACAGGTCAGGCGGGATATATTACGTATGACCCATCATGCCAGTTCTGGCCATACAGGTGGCTCATTAGGCTGTGCTGATCTCCTCACATACATGTTTTTTGAAGCCATGCGCATCGAACCTGAAAAATTCACCATGAATGGTGCTGGTGAAGATATGTTCTTCCTTTCCAACGGACACATTTCACCGGTTTTTTATGCTGTCCTGGCACGCAGGGGATATTTTCCCGTTGATGAGCTATCCACTTTTCGTATGCTTAATTCAAGGCTGCAGGGGCACCCAACACCACAGGAAGGGTTGCCGGGAGTTCGGGTTGCATCAGGCTCTTTGGGTCAAGGCATGAGTGTTGCAATTGGTAGTGCCATGGCCAAGAAACTGAACAATGACCCACATTTGGTATTTTCCCTCCACGGTGACGGAGAAATGCAGGAAGGTCAAAACTGGGAAGCCCTGTTATTTGCAGCTCATCATAAGGTTGACAACCTCATTTCGATAATTGATTACAACCATAAACAGATTGACGGCACACTGGAAGATGTCATGTCGCTGGGGAACCTTAGGGATAAAATTAACAGCTTCGACTGGAAAACCTATGAAATGGATGGAAATGATTTTGACAGTATAGGAAAAACCATGAATGAAGCCATACGCAATAGCGGCAAAGGACAGCCTCAGTGTGTGATCATGCATACCTTCATGGGCAAAGGGGTAGATTTTATGGAAAATGACCACCACTGGCATGGTAAAGCCCCCAATGACGAACAATTGGAGAGCGCTTTAGCACAATTGCCTGAAACAATTGGAGATTTCCGGATATGAATGGATTAAGAAAATATTTGATATTATTACTCCTGGCTGTAATTTCGGTTACAACACAGGCTCAGAACAAAAAGAAAACCAGGATCCTTTTCCTGCTTGACGGATCAGGCAGTATGTGGGGTATGTGGGAAAATGAACAAAAAATTGTCGTTGCCAAACGCCTTCTTACCCAGTTGGTCGACAGCCTTGGGGACCTGGAAAATGTAGAGCTTGCCTTGCGGGCATACGGGCACCGTAGTCCCAAAGCCAGGCAGGATTGTAAGGATACACGGCTGGAAGTGCCTTTTGGTGTTAACAATAAACAGCAGATCATTGAGAAACTGAAAGAGATCAGGCCTAAAGGAACAACACCCATAGCTTATTCGCTCTCCATGGCTGCCAATGATTTCCCCAAAGCAGCAAGAACCAGGAATATTATCATTCTTATTACCGATGGAATTGAAGAGTGTGGTGGCGATCCCTGTGCGGTTTCCCTGGCATTGCAACAGAGAAAAGTCATGCTCAAACCCTTTATTATCGGGTTGAATATTGATGCCAGGTTTGCTGATCAACTCGACTGTGTAGGGAATTTTTTCAATGCTACTGAAGAAAAGGCATTTGGAGAAATACTGAATGTTGTTATTTCAAATGCACTTAACAACACCACCACACAGATAAACCTACTCGACAGCTATGGCAAACCAACAGAAACCGATGCCAACATGACCTTTTATGATATAAAATCAGGTATGATCAGGTATAATTTTTACCATACACTGAACTCAAAGGGATTACCCGACACCTTGTTCATTGACCCGCTTTACAAATACAACATTACAGTACACACTATTCCACCGGTATACAAAGACAATGTAGAACTGGTTTCCGGCAAACACAACACCATTGCCATAGATGCCCCGCAGGGATATCTAAAACTAAAGATCAATGGTATTACCAATTACCTGGACCTCCAGGCACTGGTAAAAAAACAAAACTCCAATGAGATCATCCATGTACAGCATTTTAACACAACTGAGAAATACCTGACCGGGAAATATGATCTTGAAATTCTTACGCTTCCAAGGCTGAAATTACAAGGGATAGAGATCAAACAAAGCCATACCAACACTATTGAAGTACCTCAACCAGGCAAACTGAATATTTTTTCTTACCAGTATATGCGGGGTAGCATATACAAGCTTGTAAAGGGAAAACTGGTTTGGATCACGGAAATCAATCCTGAGGTAAAAACGCAGGTGTTAGTGATGCAACCCGGAGAGTACAGGATTGTTTACAAGCGCAAAGATGCCATTGTAACCCTGTACACAAGCGAAAAGAAATTTACTATCACTTCCGGTGGGTCAACCAATGTCAATCTGAGGTAAAGAAAATGGGTAGGATTCTGATGTAACATATATTTCAGGCAAAATTGAATAACAAATATTAATGAAAGAATATATCAATACCGGCAATAAAGCCACCCGTGCAGGATTTGGGGAAGGATTGTTGGAAGCAGCCCAAAAAAATGAAAATATTGTAGCACTTGCAGCCGACCTCACCGGTTCGGTAAAGATGGATGCCTTTGCCAAAGCCTTTCCTGACAGGTTTTTTCAGGCTGGTATTGCTGAAGCTAACATGATAGGTGTTGCAGCAGGTCTTGCTACAGGAGGTAAAATACCTTTCACAGGCACTTTCGCAAATTTCACAACAAGCAGGGTCTACGACCAGGTTAGGCAATCGGTGGCTTATTCCAACAAAAATGTAAAACTTTGTGGCTCTCACGCGGGGTTGACTGTTGGTGAAGATGGCGCTACACACCAGGTGCTCGAAGATATTGGTATGATGAAGATGCTACCCAACATGACCGTGATTTGCCCCTGTGATTTTAACCAGACTAAAGCTGCCGTTCTGGCTATTGCCAAATATAACGGCCCTGTTTACTTACGTTACGGAAGGCCTAATGTGCCCAACTTCATGCCCGCTAACCAAAAGTTTGAAATTGGAAAAGGAATATTGTTGTCGGAGGGAAAAGATATTACAATAATCGCAACAGGCCATATGGTCTGGCACGCTTTAGAAGCTGCAGCCGAACTGGAGCAACAGGGAATTACGGCAGATGTAATCGACATTCATACCATCAAGCCGCTTGACGGGGAACTGATCCTTGAATCTGCTGCAAAAACAGGCCGCATTGTTGTTGCCGAAGAGCACCAGAAAGCAGGGGGCCTTGGTGAATCCGTTGCAGCATTGATGGCCCGGCACCATCCGGTTCCCATGCGATTCGTTGCTGTGGATGATGTTTTTGGCGAAAGCGGTAAACCCCAACAGCTTTTTGCAAAATTCCATATCGACTCTGCATCTGTGGTAAAAGCAGCGCTGGAAATAGCCCTCCGTTAGAAAGTAATTAAACCCCAACAACTCCAGGTTGTCAAATACTTTGCAAAACCCGGGAATTTGTATCTATCCGATGAGGAAATATTGACCTACCTGAAAGTCGAAGGACAAGAAGAATACGCCTTTGGACAGCTTGTAAAAAAATACCAGGAAAAAGTATACTGGCATGCCAGGCGTATGGTTATCGACCATGATGATGCCAATGACCTTACCCAGGAGATTTTTATAAAAGTCTGGAAAAATATTAAGAATTTCAGAAGCGACTCCGGATTGTATACCTGGATTTTTAGGATCACGGTTAATGAAACAATCAATTATCTGAAAAAGAAAAAGAGAAGGTTCTTATTACCCCTGTCAAACATCCAAAACCAAATGGAAAGGAAAATTGACAACCAGGTAAACGGAGATGAAATTCACAGGAAACTCCACAAGGCCATCCTCAAATTGCCGGTCAAACAAAAACAGGTATTTAACCTTCGGTATTTCGAAGAGATGAGTTATAAGGAAATGAGCAATATATTAAACACTTCGGAAGGAGCACTGAAAGCAAGCTATCATCATGCAGTAAAAAAAATTGAAAAGGAAATTAAGTCCTCTGATTAAACTTTTTAACTGGAAACATGTCAAAATGAAACCATGACCGAACGAGATAACATAAAGAAAGAATTAATGGATTTAGGGTCAAACATGGCAGATCTAAAGGCTCACGAACCTTTTAAAGTTCCACAAAATTACTTTCGTTTACTTCCCGAAAGAATCAACGACAAACTGTTTCAGCCAAAAAGCATCTTCCCTGCCCTGAGAACAGGTAAAATGGTATTACGCAGCAGCCTGGCACTGGCCGGTATTATGATCATTGCCTACCTCATTCTTGTTCCAATCAGAAATAAAATAAACAACGGGAACCTTTATTCCGATATGGAAACTTACCTCCTCGAAAACATGGACGAATCAACACTTATTGAAATGTATGAGGAAGTTTCCGGTGAAAATCCGGTTAAGGACAATATGGAATCTTATTTACTTGAAAATATTGATGAAAACCTATTAATAGAAGAATTATGAAAAACCTGAATATTAAAATTGCCACGGCCTTTTTCTCGGCCCTTCTGGTCACGTTATCCTTGCATGCCCAACCGGGGAAAAAAACACCTCAGGCTAAAATTAAAAGCCTTAAAATAGCTGCTTTCACAGAAGTTCTGGCCCTAACACCTGACGAAGCCAAAGTATTTTGGCCCTTGTACAACGAATATCAGGAAAAAATGGAAGATCTGAAATTTGAAGAAATCAAATTTAAAAAGAAACTACAGAATAAAATGGTGGAGGTAACGGAAGACGATTACAAGGAAGCCATTGAAAAGCATCTTGAACTTGAACAACAGAAACTTGACCTAACGGAATCCTATTACAAAAAGTATCAATCGGTTTTACCTTACGAAAAGATTTATCTCATCCCCGTAGCTGAAAAAGCATTCAAAAAAGAACTGCTCAACAGGATCAGGCAACAACCACCAGGCAACAAACCTGTTAACAGATAATAAGTGGCTTTTAAGAAATAAGGTCTGTATTCAGCCGGTTAATTCCTGGATTTTTTCTTTCTCTTTTTACCTTTTTTCCTGTTACTGCCGGGTTGTGAAGGTTCAACAATAAACCCTTTGCCCTCGTAAGTACCCTTCTCCAATGAAGGCATAATAACCGAAGCTACCTGATCGTCAACTTCAAAAAAGGAAAAGCCGGGATAAATATCAATCCGTCCGATTTGGCCACTTTTAATCCCTGTTTCGGTACAAACCAACCTTACCAAAGCACCTTTATTCATATTTTGGCGTTCGCCCATGTTAATAAAAAACCTGCTGGTGGCACCGGATAAATTCCTGTTATTTTTACCTCCGGTTTTTGAGTGCTTTCTATCTGTAACACTGTTACTCCTACCCTTTTCCTGTTGAGCATTCAGGTTGCCTGACCCTTTATAATATTCAAGGAAAGTATTGAGTTCGGCTGAAATAAACTTCATGACTATTTCTTCAGCCTCAAGATGGTTCAATTTACTTGTAATCACAGGCCAATAGCGTTCTATCGCTTTTTCGTTAACGGATGTCCTGACAACTTTATCCAATAGCGAATACATCTGCCTTTCGCAAATATCCTCAGCATCCGGAATTTTGGCGTAACCAATCTTCACTTTTATGGATTTTTCAATTTGCCTGATCCTTCCGGCCTCACGCGTATTGATCAAAGATATTGACATTCCTGATTTGCCGGCCCTGGCCGTACGGCCACTTCTGTGGGTATATCCTTCGATATCATCAGGCAGGTTATAATGAATAACATGGGTAATATCCTCCACATCAAGGCCCCGTGCTGCCACATCTGTAGCAACAAGT
Organism: uncultured Sphingobacteriales bacterium; assembly: GCA_964625265.1. Lineage (GTDB taxonomy): Bacteria > Bacteroidota > Bacteroidia > CAILMK01 > JAAYUY01 > CAYNBC01. Next base: position 8,853 of record CAZVAY010000027.1, read on the forward strand.
ATCCTGACAGTCTTTTCCCTGAACTTTTTCATAGCTGCATCACGCTGCATCTGTGACAAATCACCATGCAGGGCAACAGCCTGATAACCTTCTTTTTCGAGCTTCTCCGAGATACTACCTGTTTCTTTGCGTGTCCGGCAAAAAATTAATCCATAGATTTCGGGATAATAATCCAATATCCTTTTCAGTGTATAGTACCTGTCCCGCTCTTTCATCATGAAGTAATGATGTTCTATATTTTCAGCAGAACTATTCTTATTACCTACCAGTACCTCGAGCGGATCGTGCATATAATTTTCAGCAATGCGCCTGACTTCCAGGGGCATGGTAGCCGAAAAAAGCCAAACCCTTTTATCACCCGGTGTTCTATCAAGAATGGCATCAATATCCTCTTTGAAACCCATATTCAGCATTTCATCAGCCTCGTCAAGAACAACTGTTTTGATTGTACCCAGGTTTATTACTTTCCTGTTGATCAGGTCCAGCAAACGGCCCGGTGTAGCAACAATAATTTGCACGCCCTTCCTGATCTTTTTTATCTGCTCACTGATACTTGCACCACCATAAACGGCAACAATCCGTGGATTGGACTGAAAACTGGCATAGCTTTTCAGGTCATTGGTTATTTGCATACAAAGTTCCCTGGTGGGACTCATGACCAAAGTTTGAACCCTGTTTTCCGAAAAATTCGTTTGCTGCATCATAGGTAAACCAAAAGCTGCAGTTTTCCCGGTTCCTGTCTGCGCCAGGCCAACAAAATCCTGTTGCCCCGGTAACAAAATTGGTATTGCTTTTTGTTGAATTTCGGTTGGATGAGTGAATCCAAGTGCTTCGACTGCCTGCAAAATGTCGGTACGCAGTCCTAAATCATTAAATGTCATAATATAAACTAAGCCGCAAAGGTAATGGAATGAATCATCCGGCAATCATTTATTAATATTTATTTTATCGACATTAAAATACTCCTGACAAAAGCTCTGGGATACCTTTATCCTCCCGGCTGTGAACCGGAAAAATCTTCAATCTAATTTTCAGGATCAGTTCACACCTTTTTCGAGAAAACGGCTTAGCTTGGTTATCAGCACATCAGGGGTAACAGGTTTGGGCAGGTAATCATCACAGCCTGCCTGAAGGCTTTTCTCCAGTTCTTCCTCAAATTCAAAAGCAGTATGTGACAAAACGGGTATGGTATTATTTATCTCTTTTATCTTCTTTGTAGCTTCATAACCATTGATCTCAGGCATTTGAATATCCATGATGACCAGGTCAATGTGTGATTTACCATTAACATTTTGCTTGATTAACTCAATGGCTTCTTCTCCATCCCGGGCCCAGAGAACTTTAGCCCTGGTTTTTTTCAATGCTGCTTCTATAAACATAAAGTTCATTTCTACATCCTCAGCAACAATAATGGTTTTCTCCTGCCAGTTGAATGTATTCCTGTGTTTGTTATTGATTGGTTCAACAGGTGCTTCTTCAGAGGATTTAATCGGTATGGAAAAATAAAATGTACTTCCTTCACCCTCAACACTTTCATGCCAGAGGTTTCCGCCCAGTAGTTTGACAAGCTGCTGAGAAATAGTCAGGCCTAGCCCGGCACCACCAATTTTTTTTGATAAGGCCACATTAATAACCTTAAATTTATCAAAAATTTCATTTTTACGGTCTTCCGGCAACCCAATGCCGGTATCTTTCACGTAAAATATAACGGTCTCCAGGTTTTTTATTTGATAGCCAAATTCAATAAAACCTTTGTTGGTAAATTTGATAGCATTACTTATTAAATTTGTTATCACCTGCCTGACCCTGCTTTCATCGGTAAAGATGACCAATTCCTGGATGCTTTGCGTTTTATTATGAATAAGTTTGATATGCTCTTTACCGTATTTTTTCAACTCCAGCAGAAACTTGTCGTTCATATCAGCCATAATGGAGTTGATATCCACCATGGTACGCGATAGTTTTAATTCGCGGCTTTCTATTCGTGCCAGGTCAATTACATTATCAACAAAATTCAACAGGTAGTTGCATTTGGTATCAATATAATCAAAGTATTCCTCTCTTTCTTCTTCCTCCAGGTCCGGTTCACGAAGCAATTCGGCAAAACCCAGAATGGAATTGAGTGGGGTCCTGATTTCGTGAGAAATGTTTGAAAGAAATGCGTTAATAAGCTTCTCTACCTCCAGGGTCCGATTATTTGCCTCTAGAAATTTTTGCTCAAGTTCGTTGTATGTATATTTTTCAGACATGTTTTCATGCAATAATAAAAAATCCGTTTCGACTATTCTTTTCATTTTATTCACAATATCAACATGGTTTATTATACCAATTGAAATTAGGATTTAGGTTGGATGAATTGTATATTTGAATAATATATACCCACAATGGAATTATTTGCAGCATTTCTTGTTATCGCTTTTCTGTCAGGGCTGGTCATTGGCATGATGCACCCAAACTGGGTATATCTTCCTGCAAAGAAAAATAACAGGCATAATGTATGGATTTATTACGGATTGGGCTTGTTGGTTTCCATTGTTCTCCTTGCTGCTTCACTTTCTCAACATCATGATGATGAAGTTGATGACAATGTGATCCATAACCAGCATCAGGATATGGACGAATAATTAAATACGGAACTGCATTTTTGACTTTGAGCCAATTTAAGTTGTTATTTAGACCGATTTCATTTTGTGGTAAACTATTTGTATTTTTGTAGCCGGAAAAAATAGTTATTTAAATTTTCAAAATTATATGTTTAAAGAATTTACGCCACTAAAAGACAAGATATTCAGGGTAATGGATAACCAGGGTAAGGTTACTGCCCCAAAATGGAAACCTGAACTGAATCCGGATCAATTGAAAAAAGCCTGGAAAGATATGTTATTTGAGCGTATTGCCGACCAGATGGCAGTATCCTTCCAACGCCAGGGTCGCATGTACACTTACCCGCCAAACTTTGGGCAGGAAGGTATTCACATTGCACTTGGGATGGTTATGAAAGATAATGACTGGCTGGTACCTGCATTCCGGGAACTGGGTGCCTGGCTTGCTAAGGGCGCCACTATGAAAGAAGTATTCCTTTATTTTATGGGTTACGAAGAAGGTACGAAATTCAAAAATGCAAAGAATATTTTACCCATTTCAGTTCCTATTGCATCACAGCTCATTCAGGCAGCCGGTGTGGGTTATGCCATAAACTATCAAAACAAAAAAGACGAAGTTGTCTTTGGTATTGTCGGAGATGGTGGAACGTCACATGGTGATTTTCATGAAGCATTGAACTATGCAGCGGTTTGGAATGCCCCTGTAGTATTTCTGGTTCAGAATAACCAATTTGCCATTTCAGTACCTTTTAATAAACAGACAAGATCCAAATCCATTGCCATCAAATCAACAGCCTACGGCATAGAAGGAATTAAGGTTGATGGTAACGATATCTTTGCTATGTATGCCGCACTTAATGCTGCCCGAGAGCATGCTGTTGCTGGAAAAGGGCCGGTTCTGGTTGAAGCTTTAACCTACAGGCGCGGAGCTCACACCACTTCGGATGACCCGACAAAATACAGAACCGAAGCTGAAGAGAAAGAATGGGAAAAAACTGACCCGTTTAACAGGCTGACAAAGCATTTGGCTGCACAAAAATTATGGACACAAAAAGAAGAAGACAAACTGGCTGAAGAATATAAGAAGGAAGTGGAAAGGCAATTTGAAGAAGCAGAAAACCATCCACCCTATCCTCTTGATGATGTATTTAAATATTTGTACACTGAGATGCCTGATGACCTGAAAAAACAACAGGTTGAACACGAAAAATATCTCAAGTGGAAAGAAGCAAGGACCAGAAAGTAATTTTTAAAAATGCGAATTAATTAAAAAATAGTATGAGCATGAAAGTAATGACCATGGTAAAAGCATTAACCGATGCTTTAGACATAAAACTGGGAGACGACCCTTCCGTGGTAACTTATGGTGAAGATGTTGGCGTTGAGGGCGGAGTATTCCGCGTGACCGAAGGATTACAAAAAAAACATGGAGAAAAAAGGGTATTTGATTCCCCCCTGGCAGAATCGGCTATTGTCGGAACTGCAGTGGGCATGGCTGCTGCGGGCCTCAGGCCTGTTATCGAAATACAGTTCTCAGGTTTTGTTTATCCAGCCTGGAACCAGATAGTTTCACATCTTGCAAGGTATCAAAATCGTACACGTGGCAGGTATAAAATGCCTGTTGTTGTGAGAATGCCTTATGGTGGGGGCATCAATGCACTGGAACATCACTCCGAAAGCATGGAAGTTATGTTTGGCCATATTCCCGGCCTTAAAGTAGTGATCCCATCCACCCCACACGATGCCAAAGGTTTGATGATCTCTGCCATAGAAAGTGATGACCCTATCATTTTCATGGAACCCAAGCGGATTTACCGTGCCATCAAACAGGAAGTTTCTGAGGACAAATTCACTATTCCCATTGGGAAGGCCAAAGTGCTGTCTGAGGGAACTGATGTCACTGTTGTGGCATTTGGCGCCCTGATCCGCGAAGTTCAAAAAGCCATGATCATGGCCAAGGAAGCCGGTATTTCCGTTGAGCTGATTGACCTTCGTACCATTTATCCCCTCGATAAGCAAGCCATTGTAAAAAGCATTCAAAAGACAGGCAGGATAGTAACTGTTGCCGAAGGAGCTACCACTTTTGGTATTGGAGCCGAAATAGCCGCTATTGCCAACGAAGAAGCCTTTCTCCATCTTGAAGCACCCCCCAAAAGGGTAACAGGATTTGATACCATTGTGCCACTGCCCCGCGGTGAGCATCATTACATGATCAAACCGGACAAGATATTTTATGAAATTGAAAAAACTGTCAAATATTAAAATCCATTTGTATGAGATTTATATTCAATTTTCCCGACATTGGTGAAGGCCTTGAAGAAGGGACCATTGCAGAATGGTACATCGAAAAGGGCCAGATGATCAATTCGGGTGATCCTATTGTCAAAATGGAAACAGACAAAGTTGTAACTGATATTCCTTCCCCCAAAACAGGGCGTGTTGCTGCCCGATTTGGCAAAGAAGGTGAAACCATCAATGTGGGCGACCCACTGGTAGAGATTGAAATCGAAGGAGTGGAAGGTGAAGCGGCTATTGCAGAAGCAGAAGATACTACCGTTCAACCCATTGAAGAAGAAGAAGGGGCCGGAGTAGTAGGCACCCTGGAAGTTGCCGGTAACAATGTCGTTATGTCGGCTTCCGAAGAAGGTGTTGATTCGGAAATAAATGCTGAAAAATCACCATACAGGAGCAAGGCTCTGGCAACACCGGTGGCGAGAGCAATGGCCAGGGAAATGGGCATCGATATCAACGCGGTAAAAGGTAGCGGTCCCGGAGGCCGTGTAATGATAGAGGATATTAAGAAACATACCCATGTACCGGCTACTTCCACTACCCCAACCATGGTTCCAACCGGTGAACTGGTAACCATCGAACCACTCAGCCAGATCAGGAAAACCATAGCCAAAAATATGCTGGCATCCAAAATGAACGCACCACACATGACCGTTCACGAGGAAGTGGAAATATCTGAACTCATCCGGATCAGGAGCAAATTCAAACAATCGTTCGGGGAAGATGGCCTGAAACTAAGTTACCTGCCTTTTATTCTGAAAGCTGCAGCACAGGCGCTGAGGAAATATAAAACTCTCAATGCCAGGATGGACCTGGATAACAACCAGATGATCTTCCACAATTATTACAACATTGGTATTGCCGTTGATACGGAAAAGGGCCTTGTTGTTCCTGTGATCAGGGATGTTGACCAAAAATCTATCAAGGAACTGGCAGCCGATGTTATGTCGATTTCGGAAAAATCTCGTTCCGGAGCACTCACGATGGACGATATGAAAGATGGCACTTTTACCATCACTAATTACGGTTCTATCGGTGGTATTTTTGCCAACCCTGTTATCAATTATCCCCAGGCAGCCATTCTTGGGCTTGGCCGGATTGTTAAAAAACCCGTGTTGAATGATGAGGGAGAAATAGTGGCCGGAAGTACCCTGCCACTCAGCCTTGCTGTTGATCACAGGATTGTAGATGGCGGTGATGTTGCCCGTTTCCTGAATGAGGTGATGTCATACCTGTCAGAACCTGTCAGACTGGTTTTTGAATAATGTTGAACCTGATAAAAAAATAAGATAATGAAATATGATGTAGTAATTATCGGAGCAGGCCCTGCCGGTTACGTTGCAGCCATAAGAGCAGGACAAACCGGTTTAAAAACTGCCCTTGTAGAGAAAAAACATATAGGGGGTATGTGCCTGAACTGGGGTTGCATACCTACAAAAGTATATGTTGAAAGCGGTAAGATGTTCAACCGGATGAACCGGGCAGCCGAATTCGGCATTGATGGCATTGACCTGGATAAAATAACTTTCAACTGGGAAGCAACTGTTGACCGCGCCAGCCAGGTGGTAAAAAAACTGACCGGAGGTGTGGAATACCTGCTTCAGAAAAATGGTGTAGAGGTCATTGCCGGGGAAGCCGTAATCAATGCTGATAATAGCATTACTGTAATATTGTTTA
>CAZVAY010000028.1:0-15222 GCA_964625265.1 uncultured Sphingobacteriales bacterium
ATATAAGATATTCACTGTCCCGGCCCAGGTGTTTTTCTTCAGTCAGGGCTCTGACAATATAAATGACAGTCCATCCGGCCATAGAAATAAAAACTTTCATATTCATGATAGGGATGCATAGTAGCCACCAGGATAAAATTTTTCCAACATAAGCAGGATGTCGCACAAATCTGTACGCTCCACGGGTCACTATTCCCCTGTTAGTCAGGTTACTGCATTTTGTACCCAGTGAAAGTGTTGCAGACAGGTAGATAAAATAGAAAAACAGGACAAACACATACAAAATTGATGTCATGGTATTGTTAATAAAAAATATGGATTCTTTAGCCAGCATGGGCAAAAGTTGGTTCGTGACAATATTGAATGGGACATAACAAGCCAGGGCTGAAACCCATCCCAATACCGTGGTGTCAACAGATTTTACCGTATTTTTCAGCCTGTTGCTCTCGATGAGATAGCCAAAAGAGAAATAGCCAAGATCAATAATGACGGTCATGGCAGTAATAAAAAAATACCATTCAAAATGTTGCGATAATTGCGAAAACGAAAATTCCCTACCAGTAAAGTAAGCGGTAAAATTTTTTAAGTAAATGATCATAAAATTAGTCATGGCCGGGATAAAAATAATCCTGACAATAAAAAACAATACCCTAAGCTGTTGATTTTTATCTTTAAAAAGTCGATTACTTTTTATATCACGAAAATATTTTGTCAGGTTGATGAAAAACGAAATGACTTCATCCGAATGATAATAGAGTGTACCTCTTTTTTCAATAAAAAGTTTAAATGGAAGAATAACACCCACATAAAGAACATACAGTGAAGTAAGTAATATCTTCGTCTCCCAAACCAGAAAATGCCTGTAATAAAAACCATATAAATAAAAACCGAGTACCAGCCCTAAAAGCAAAATCTCTTTTAAATAAAGAATAACTATTTCCCTTTTCCTGATCATAATTATTTGGCAGGCTAAATTAAGAAAAAGAAATGACTGAAACCTGGAAAGGGATCAGCCACTTCAACTAGCATAATGACGGTTGCTATTGGATAAATATTTTTTGCGTGAATATTTTTTCATTATTCGCTACTTTGACCAGGTAATAACCAGGCATTTCACGAAAATCAAATTTCATAATTTCATTTGCAATTTCAGAAGACATTATTTCATGTCCCATCAAATCAAAGATCATAACGGAAGCTCCATCCCATGCTGAGTTTGTATGGATATAAACCTGTTTGTTGTAAGCATACAATTCTATATCGCTTTCCTGGTTTACTTCATTATTTACCGATGTAATATTAGCTTCCCCATTCGTTAATGAAGCAGGTTCAATAAAGTGGATCACAAATCGGTCAGAAACATCACCCTGGCCTGATTCAAAAGAATAAGCACCCCCTGTTAACGGGAAAAACTGCCGGGTATACATATCCTCCAAAATAATTGAATAGCTGTTGTCATTTGCGCCTGACAGTTGTAGAGTATATGTTCCCTTTACAGGAATATGCACACCCAGCGGAATTATTGTTGAAACATCAGGATCTGAAATACTATTAATCGAGAGTTCAAATCCTTCAGATGAAATACTATAAACCTGGGGAGTATTAATGTCGTTGCTAAACATTTTTTTAGCATCATTCTTTATCTCAAAACCCAGGGAAGCATTATCCCTGATAGTAATAACTGTTTCATCCTTTCTGCCATTTCCGATCAGTTCCATTCTAATAATTCCAGACAGTTCAGAGTTCCTGAAAACGGTCGAATCACTATGAACCCTTACCGCATTATTTATGGTAAGTGATCCTGTTTTACCGGATTGGACTTTCACCCAAAAACCCTGAGTAGGGGGAATTATGGCAGTCCCTCCGTTGGTACCAACACCACCCACGTAGGAAGTAAAATTAGCTATGGAAGCATCCCAAATATAAATGGCATTATCAATATTAGTTTTGGTCCATCCTGTGTCAGAATCCCAGTTTATATAAGAAGGAAAAGGGTTTCCAACAAAATTATATCCTCCCGAATTGCTTGAAAGAGAGCTAACCGAGTAAATACCCGTATTAAATGTGCCGGAAAATGACACAGTATGATCTGCGTTCCCGTAATATACATCATAACCTTTCAATATCTCCAGCGTATCATTAGGCCCATGTGACTCCCATTGGCCTGTACCGGAATTGTACGAATAAAGTGCTGATCCCCATAACGAATTGGAAGTAGCACCCGCTACAGGAGACGAAATATAATGCCAGCCACTTTGGGGAATGTATCTTTTTACAATCATTGAGCCTGTTCCTGAAATATTTCCATTATCAATAAGGCTACCCGTTTGAGAGGTATTCGATTCAATTATTAATTGCCCGGCAACAACAAGATCGCCCATTACAGATAATCCTTTACCTGCATTAATGGTCAGAGTTGCACCTGATTCAATATTCAAATCATAACACTTTTTATAATTTGTTTTTACAACCGGTTGATTTGAAGGTGTTGAAGAAATATTGACCGGTGTATTGGCATTGGGTTTCCATCCTGCAAACCAATTGGAGGCAGTATTCCAATTGTTGGAAGTGGACCCTAACCATTCATGGGCGGTTGGCCTTGTTGAAGTTGACCAAGAAGCACCGGAACGGGTACCATTGTTTCCATTCGAAGTAGCATCATAGATGGTAGAACCTGAACCGGTATTAAATTTATAGAATGATTTTAACTTGGGCTCATCCAGTGGATCCGGGTCCCTGTACATATATTTCCTTATAGCACTCTGATTCTCTGACTTCTTCCAAATCTTCACTTCGTCAATCTTTCCATCAAATTCGTAATTAACAGGGCTGTAGGTTTGTGCACCAATATTCAATCCACCGGAAGTGGACCTTGCACTTCTCGACATTGAGGTATTCTCAGCATCCAGGACACCATTAATATAAAGCTTGAGGTAAGTATTATTTACATTCCAAACTGCAGCCAGATGGTACCAGGTATTTTTATTCAAAGAAGTATTGGAAACAACATAATCGTAACCGCTGTTGTCAACCACAGCAAATACAATTTTTGAATTTGAACTTCCCAAAAACCCAGATGCCCCAAATTGAAGCGTATAAGCTTCATCAGCCATCGAACCACTTTGGTCACCCTTGTGGACGATACCGGCATAATTGACGTAATTATTAATGTATATCCAGGCCTCAATAGTTCCCTTATTTGTCAAATCAAGTGTATTGTCATCACTCACATGAACAACATCATTTGATCCGTCAAAGGTTAAGCAATTCTGGGCTTTCATCACCTGGGTCGATGCCAGAGATAATGCCATGACCATCCATACTACTGAAATTTCGATTTTAACAAGCTGTTTCATTTTTCTCATTTTTAATTCAACCATGTGCCAAACACATACTCATTAAAAATGCCTTATACGCTATTGCTTGTTTTTCAGTCTTTTAATTTTTTATAATTAATTTCTAATTTCCTGTTATTGTATTTTTTCTCTTTATGGGAATCTATCAATTCTTATTTTAAACCCAATTTTTCTGCTATGGCATCCGGAATTGCATCTTTGTGAACAAGGATGGCAATGGTATTTATTTTTACAAAATCTTCCGACATAAACCAATAACCTTCATACTTGGTGTCTGTACTCCATGAGTTTTTTGTTAAAAAATAGTTGCCTCCATATTTGCCTTTTGCCAGTCCGGTGATATGCATCAAATGATCATCAGTAGTGATCTGTTTATCAAATAGCTTATTTCTAATGGCTGAATTCACTGTCACATCCTCGTCCATATCCGCAACACCGGATCCTCTTCCAAAATCCCCTGAAACATCACCATCCCAACAAACCGAATAGCCATTTTTCAAAGCAGAATTCATCACTTCCAGCAACTCATCCATCGGTAAGTTAAAATAGCTATCGGCAGACCAATTATCGGGTACCCTTAAAATAAACTTTTTATAATAGGGATACGCCTCAAATGAAGAGAGTTCTACATAATCAGATGGATCTAAACCGGTTTCTGTGACAAAAGATTGGGCGCTATAAACTTTTTTACCGGCTGTAAATGTTTTGGGTACTTCACCCAGATAGGTTTCCAAAACGGCATCGATGGCCTCTAACCCAGCTTTACTTTTGTAACCCATTTTTTTCTCATTCAACACTTTTAGCATTGCATAAAGCAAACTGTTCAATTCACTATGATTGTGTTGTTCTTCTCCATAGTTTAGGCCCGGATAAGCTTCTTCGGTGATCATTCCATATTTACCCAGCACGTTGATAACATCATGGGCCTGTCCTCCGGGGCTAAAATTTGACGTTCCCTGTAATTCCAGGTATAATTTTGCTTTTTCGCGGTATGCTTTGTTTACAAAGTACATTTCCGACAGGTCAAATTCCCCTTTGCCCATCCTGATAAGCTCGGTTTCTAAAAAAGAAGTGGTTGCGAAAGCCCAACAAGTTCCTGAGTTGGCCTGGTCTTTTACAGGGGTGGTTTCTATTTTTTTTATAATTTTAAAATTACTGCTATAATTGGCCTGTGGAAAAACCGTTAAGCCTGCCATTGTTCCAAAAAACAGTAGAGCAATTGCTTTCCTTTTCATCATATACATTTTAATGTTGTGTGATAGATACTACAATTTTAAAGATTTCCTTGCAATTATCATCTATTTTAAACCGATCATCAATTGTAAAGCCGGTTATCCAAACAATTTCCCCACCCATTTCAATTACCGGAATCGACATTTTCTTACTAACCGAAATTTTTTTATCAATAAAATAATCCGATAGTTTTTTTCTCCCAGTCATTCCAAAGGGGGTAAAACTATCACCAGAATTCCAGGGTCTGATCATTATTGGATATGAAATTTTTGATGCATTCAGGTAAGCTTCATTAGGTTTTTTCGAAATCTGTATTTCATTACCTGAAATAAACTCAAAAGTAAAATAATAGTCCCCGTAAGTTACTTCACGTTGACCCTTATGGATATAAACAGGCTCCATCTCTACTCTTTTCAAGCTGTTAATAACCAACAGGTTTCTGTTTTTGAGATACAGGGCATCTGATGTTTCTAACTTAGCACCTGTTTGTGCATCGATAATTTCGAGGATATTGTCAAAATTCTGAAGTGATAGCTTTTTTACTTTCAAATACTCATATAACAGATAATTTCCTCCGGTGAAGGACTTCAGCCTGTTCAAATCAACTTCAATCGTATTCTTTTTTTCAAAGACAACATCCTCTTTAAATACTTCAAGCTGGCCTTTCACAATTTCTTCAATATGAGAAAACAACAAGGCATTTTTACCCAATGTGCTCCCCAGTGAAGGATTTATCTGTTTCAACAACGGAATAATTTTGTGCCTGATAAAATTTCTTTGGAATGTCGTATCAGCGTTAGTTTTATCTGTAACAAATTCCAATTCATTTTCTTTGGCATAACCTATTATTTCATCCTTCGAAATATTGATCAGGGGCCGGACTATATCATCGTTAACAAGTTTCATCCCGCGCAAACCCCGGATACTACTACCTTTGACAAGGTTATAAATTATTGTTTCTACCTGGTCGTCCTGATGATGAGCAGTCATAACACAACTAAAACCCTTGTTTTTTATTAGCTCATCAAACCAGGTGTACCTTAATTCCCTGGCAGCCATTTCCAGTGAAATATTCTTTTCTGAAGCAAATTTCCTTGTGTCAAAATTTTTTACATATAGTTTTATTCCCTTTCTTTCCGCCAGTTTTCTTACAAAAGCCTCATCTTCATCTGATTCCTTGCCACGCAGGTGAAAATTTGCATGAGCAGCCGAAAATTGAACTCCCCACTTTAGCAGAAGGTCAAAGAGGACAACAGAATCCATTCCTCCGCTAATTGCCAACAAAATATGATGCAGCTTCTTATCTTCAATAAGATTAAGGGTTTCTGAAAATTTTTGCATCAGGGTTTTCACGGCTTTACTTTCAATATTTTGCCATCAATTCATATTCGGTAGCGTCAGTGATTTCCACCTGGTAAAAAGAACCGGTCGTTAATGGAGTTGCAGACTGAACCAATACTTCATTATCAACTTCAGGGGTATCGTGTTCAGTTCTGCCAATATAATAATCACCTTCTTTTCTATCAATGATCACTTTTGTCGAATGGCCTACTTTTCCCTGGTTCTTTTCCAGCGAAATCCCCCGCTGCAATTCCATAATGGCATCCCTGCGTTCCAACTTGACTTTCTCCGGAACAGGGTCACCCAAGTTGTAGCCGAATGTATTTTCCTCCGGTGAATAGGTAAACACACCCAATCGGTCAAACTGAAAAGCTTCAATAAAATCATATAGCTTTTGAAATTCCTTGTCTGTTTCCCCCGGATGACCAACTATTAAGGTAGTCCTGAGTGCAATCCCGGGAACTTCTATTTTTATTTTCTCCAATAATTCCATCGTTATCTTAGCTGATACCGCACGCCTCATTTTTTTCAGCACATGATCTGAAATATGCTGAACAGGCATGTCCAAATAGTTACAGATATTTTCGTGATCCCGGATAACCGGAAGAATTTTTAAGGGAAAACCGGCCGGATAGGCATATTGCAAGCGGATCCATTCAATTCCGTGGGTTCCTGCCAGTTCAGTCAAAAGCCGGTCAAGGGATTTCTTTTTATAAAGATCAACTCCGTAATAGGTGGTGTCCTGCCCTATCAAAATCAATTCTTTCACTCCCCTGGCAGATAACAATGCAGCTTCACTGACCACATGTTCCAGGGGACGGGAAATATGAAATCCTTTAATTAATGGTATGGCACAGAAAGAGCATTTCCGGTTACAGCCATCTGAAATTTTAAGGTATGTATAATGCGAAGGTGTTGTCAGTTGTCTTTCACCTAACAGGCTATGTTTGTAATCAACACCAAAATGCTCTACAATCTGCTCAAAATTGTTTACTCCGAAAAAACGATCGACTTCCGGAAGTTCTTTCGTTAAATCTTCCTTGTAGCGTTCGGATAAACAACCGATTACATTTAATTCTGAAATTTCCCCATCGTTTTTCAATCCGGCAAATTCAAGAATTGTGTTGATTGATTCTTCTTTAGCATCCCGGATAAAACCACAGGTATTTACAACCACAACATCATCTTTTTCAGGTTCCTGCTCGTGAACCACCTCCAGGTGGCCACTTTTCAATAAGCCCATTAAGTATTCAGAATCATAAACATTTTTGGAACATCCAAGGGTATGAATATTAATTCGTTTCTTTTTATATGGGTTGGCTTTCATTGTTTGTCTGCTTCGAAATGAAACAGGGAATCTATAAACTTCCTGTTATCAAAAATTTCAAGATCATCAATTTGCTCACCCACACCCACATATTTGACTGGAACCCTGAACTGATCTACAATCCCGATAACGACACCTCCTTTGGCTGTTCCATCCAGTTTGGTTATGGCGAGTGCGTTGGCCTGGGTGGCGTCAATAAATTGTTTGGCCTGTTCAATGGCATTTTGTCCTGTCGATGCATCCAGGACCAGAACCGTTTCATGTGGTGATTCAGGGATAACTTTTTTTACTACCCTGGTCACTTTTGATAGTTCATTCATCAGGTTTACCTTGTTGTGCAGCCTTCCTGCTGTGTCTATAATCACTACATCAATATCTTTTGACCTGGCCTGTTGAACTGTATCGAAAGCTACAGAGGCAGGGTCAGAACCCATTTCTTTATGAACAATAGGCACCTCTGCCCGCTCAGACCATATCTTTAACTGGTCAATAGCAGCAGCCCTGAAAGTATCGGCAGCACCTAACATTACCTTTTTACCTGCTGACTTATACCTATTGGCAAGTTTACCGATTGTAGTGGTTTTCCCAACCCCATTTACACCTACTACCATAATTACATAAGGTTTTGCAGGTAGTTCATCCCCAAAAGAAAGCATGCCGGCAGGTTCATGTTCAGATAGAAGACCGGACATCTCTTCCTTCAGAATCTCATTTAATTCCTCAATATTGAAATACTTGACTTTGGCAACTTTTTCCTCTAATCTTTCAATTATTTTTACAGTTGTCCGGATGCCTACGTCAGAAGAAACAAGAATCTCTTCGAGTTCATCGAGAAATTCTTCGTCAACTTTAGACTTACCCACCAGCGACTTGGCCAGTTTTCCAAAAAAACCCTCTCTTGTTTTCTCAAGGCTTTTATCCAGCTTATCATTTTTATTTTCTTCCCTGTTTCCTTTAAATACATCAAACAATCCCATATATATTCTTTATTCTGTATTAAAACTTTCCAATAATTGATTTAAATCACTAATTCTTTCACTCTGATAAAATCCGGCAGAAATTTCCAAATTCTTCTGAGTGGAAACTTTCCCCCCTTTTGTGATTTTTAATATTTCATATTTTCCTGCTTTATTTTTTAAATCGGAATATTTTCGGTCTTTTTTGAAAAAAGGAAAGAGTATGAACTTCCTGGTGACAGAATTTTCCTGAAGAACAACCGGAGTATAATAATGAACCAAGCCATCCTGAACCTTATTCAGTTTTGGCCAATCCAGCAATTCCGTTTTGGTAAAGATTGCCGAATATGAAAAAGAAATACTGTCATCAGACCTAAAAAGGACTTCCTTCATAGTTGCCTTTTTAACCTCACCTATTTTGCTCAAGAATGCATTGAACCATTGCTGTGAATCCGCTAAGTATTGATAGTTATCAAAAAATTTACCTGAAAGCTGAACACTGCCGTTGACTTTTTGCCCACATATTCTTTTCCTGGCCAAAGTTACCTTGTAAAATCCAGAGATATACGTGTCCGCCACATAAGGTGCAAAACTTCTCATTTCGGAATATAAGGGAATAACCAGGAGCCCACCGATTGTAAATTTCAAATTACACTTACCTATCTTATCAACAGGCAGATATAACCATTGCTTCGGATCGGAATTTACCCTGACCAATATTTCGCAATAGGAATTGAATGAATGAACATCCTCCGGCTTGTCGTAAGGATAGACCAGAACAGGCACTGATTTGTAACCCACCGCCTGAAGCAGGGTCGTCAGTAAGGCTGCTTGTTCAAGTTTCGGATTAATCTCTTTTGCAGCATGCGTTGCTTTATCCTGGCAACAATCGAATCCTTCTGTTAATAAGAGTGATTGCAAAACAGGAAGCCATTCGTCTTTCGGTACGTTCACCCGGACAGAATCAGCAATATGCCTAAGACAATCTGTTGCTTCAAATTTAAATTCATCAAGGGCAATTGTCCTGAAATAATCTGTTTTTAATGGCTGGGTTGAAAAAGCCAGGTAATCGGGGAATTTCAGATGGTCAGGAAAAACAGGAATATTTTTACTCAAAAAAGGAATTGAATCAAAATGCCAGGAATAGGTTTTAAACAGGCTGTCGGAACTAAAATCACATTTTTCATCCCGGCCTGCCACATCGTAATACAGATTCATCGAGGAAGGAATAATCACTACTACCAAAAGTTTTCCTGTTTTAACTTCATTAATGAGGTTAATCTTTTGAGAAAAATCGTTCGAGATAAAACCTCTTTTAAAAACCATCTGGATTTCGGCAATACCTCCATTCTCAATATTAATATCAGGTTTCAAAGTCCTTATTGTTCCTGAATTTTCTTCTAACAATAGAAATTGCTTTTCCGTTTTTCCAGTTTTAACCTTTACGATCCCGGATTCCATGTGCCAGTATGCCGAACCGGTTTGTGCTGCAATTATTTTTTCAAACTCATCCCCATGGTTAAAGGTCATCTGTATGGTCTGTTGGAACGTTAACTGACCGTTTTCATCCAACCTGAATAGTTTTTCTTCATTGATGATCTCTGCAGCAACAACCTCATTGATCAGGATTGTGGCAAAAAAAACAATTATGACAAAATAAGACCTCACGGACAACAACTTTTAGAACCGCAAAGTTACATTTACCTCCCGGATTATCAGAATTGGTTATTTTTGAATAAATTCAGCCGGTGATGAAGCTTGGAAATACAGGCAGATTAACTATTATTTGGGCAGCCCTGGGTATTTTGATCCTGGTTAATTCTTATTTCTTCCCTGCCGGATACCTCAATCCGGATTCGACAAGGTACCTGCAATTGGCCGGAAACCTGTTGGAAGGACAGGGCTTTCTGGTACCTGACTACACCTATCACGAAGGATTGACCTGGTTCTCTATCTGGCCGGTTGGATATCCTGTTGCTATCACCCTCATTGCATGGATATTTCATTTACCTGTGTTCTGGGCCTCCAAAGTGCTGAATATCCTGATCATCGGACTGACATTTATTTTACTAACAAAGTGGTTTAGGCAACAAGCATGGTTCATTGCCCTCGTCTTTTTTATTGACACCCTTATTACCGTTTATACCATGACCTGGAGCGAAGGTTTGTTCCTGCTGCTTCTGATCTGGTATTGCTACTCCATGTGGAATTACATTCACTTTTATGAGAACAAACGCTACCTGGTTTATCTATTTATTTCATCCCTTCTGCTGTTTCTCACCCGGTATATAGGGGGAATATTTATAGCGCCATTAGGGATATTATCATTTTATTTTTTCCGTAAAAAACATAGCAAGCAAGCTACTTTTCTTCTAATATCTGCTACTATTCTCGTTTTAATTGAAACGGGCTACCTTTACTTGAACTATGTCAAAACGGGATATGTGTCTGGAACACAAACAGTCCACGTTGCAATTCGTTTAAAAGAATATTTCCTGATGTTGGGTTATGGCCTAATCAAGGAGTTGGTTCCTGTCCAAATATATTCCCTTTTACATCAGTCAAGTACAAGAATTGTTTTGATAAACCTTATCCTTTTAGGGATAATCATTATTGCAGGAATAGTGATCAAAAAAAAATATTTTCCTGAAAATCAATGGCGATTAAAATCCAGAGAAATAGTACTTGGGGTGATAGGGGCATATTACATACTGCTAATCTGCATAACCCGCATTGTTGTTACTTTTGAGCCTGGGAATTCATTTAATTTCCGAATTCTGTCTCCAGCAACATTTCTTTTATCAGTGGTTATCCTAAGCGTACTCAGCCAAAGCAGGAAATTACAAAAAGCTTTTACAAGATTTTACTGGATAGCTCTTGTTTTCACATTAATCTACTATGCTCCTCCTATTAAAATGTGGGTTTATTCCGGATTTAAACCTTGGCCCAACTTTCTGGAATTGTACCCAACACATTCTCAATATGAACAGAGTGTTAAAGAATATTACAAAGACTTACCTGAAAACAGTATTGTAATCTTTGGTTCAG
This sequence comes from uncultured Sphingobacteriales bacterium, assembly GCA_964625265.1. Lineage (GTDB taxonomy): Bacteria > Bacteroidota > Bacteroidia > CAILMK01 > JAAYUY01 > CAYNBC01. The sequence goes on from CAZVAY010000028.1 coordinate 11,262, forward strand.
AGTTTATTAATTACATTTTTAAGGATAAGTTTATTGCAGAACCGAAAACAATGCCGGGAGAGATGAAGGAAACTCTGGATCAAGTGCAAAAAAGAATTAAATCAATAAAGTCTGTTAAGCACGCCTATATCGAAATACACGATAACCTCAAACCCAACAGGTACCATCCCTCCATCTACCAATTCATGGAAGAACATAAAGGCGAGAAGTTTTACAGGATAAAATAATCAGGGATTTTTTTTATCTTTAGCTGCCATCAAATCCGTGTAAAATGAAAAAGACCCTGATAATCCTATTCTGTACCTTGTCACTGCATACAATTATGGCTCAAACTCCCGGATGGATAGAAAATGTAACTTCAAAAACCGGTCTTGACAGCGCACGGGGAGGCTATGTGTATGTTTGCGACCTCAACAACGACTTTTATCCTGAAATCATTATGGTCGAAGCCAACCTGAATAAGGGCCATGTTAAAATTTATCGCAATACACAGGATCCAAATTCTGCTACCCCTACTGACAGAATATTTGAAGATATTACTGAATGGTCAAATATTGACCTCAGACGTGATGGAACGCATGGGCGGATCATTGATAACATTGTCTTTGCAGATATCGACAATGATGGCGACCCTGATGCCATTACCGGTATTTATTATCACCGCTGGGAATACTATCATCCCGACAGCCTTGATCCGGGTGATCGGTGCGAAGTAATGCTTAACAACGGCAATGGCCGGTTTACACTGGTCGAAAACAGCGGGCTGAATACCCTCGGGCCCCATTCCGGCAAGGATGAAGGTCTGGTGAACACCACCGGTATGGCCTTTCTGGATTACGACCTGGATGGCAACCTCGACCTCTTTGTTGCCTCCTGGTTTGACGACTACAAAAACAATGTCATGACACCCAGCTACCTGTTAAAAGGAAACGGTGACGGAACATTTACGGATGTTAGTTTTGAATCCTGGATCAAATCCAGCCCCATGCCCCTTTACGGTGTCAATGCCACCGACTGGAACAATGACGGATGGATGGACATTGCCACATCACCCTATTGCCGCAGTTCAGGCAGCCTGTGGCAAAACCAGAAGAACGGAAAATTCAAGGATGTGGCTTTTTCCGTAGGTTACAACACCCAACTGTATAATGGGGAAGGCTGGGGTGACCAAAACATGACAGTTGCCAAGGCGCTCTGCACCTGGGCCAGCCAACCGGCCGATTTTGACAATGATGGCGATATGGACTTCTTCTTTTGCCTGGTGCATGGAGGATTCGGCAATGATGTTTTTGGAAATACCTGTGGCCGGTCAAGCGTTATAATTAATCGGGGAAAACAAAATGGATTTAAACTTCAATGGGATATTGACAGGCTCGAAAGGAAAGCCCCACGCTCGTCTCACCTGGGTGATTATGATGCCTGCTGGATTGACCTGGATAATGATATGTTGCCCGATATGGTGATGGGCAATGGCGGCTATTCATCAAATACCCGCTTGTTTATTGCGCAGCAACAAAATGATACTTTTCTTCATGATATTTCAAAAGACCTCGGCATTGCAAGCCCCGGCACATTGATCAGGGAAATATATTCGGTACAACCCATTGACTACGATCTGGATGGTGATGACGACATACTGATTGCCCATGGTGATGGTTCGCACGAACCCAAGCATGAAATATTATTGATTGAAAATAAGATTGGCCAGGACAATAACTTTATAAGCATTTTTCCCGACCCACCGGCCGATTGTAACAAAAGTGCTGTGGGTTGCCGAATAACAGTTTATTCAGGTGGCGTTGCCCAAATGAGGGAAATCAAGGCCGGGTTTGGCCATTTTTCAGGACAACAGCCTTTTCTTACAAATTTCGGATTGGGGGCAAATAACACAATAGACTCCATTGTGGTCAGATGGCAAACCGATCCGTTAAGATACACCAGGGTGCTTAACCCACCTGTTAATGAAATGATTGTTATCAAAGAAAGTGGACTTTGGGGTACCCTTGGAGTTGAGATTGAACAGCCTGAAAGAATTAGAATCTTTCCAAATCCTGCCTCTGAATACCTTTACGTTGTTTCAAAACAAGCACGGCCCCTAAAGTATTCCATTTTTGACCAAAACGGACGTCTGGTGATGGACGGGATACCTGAACCGGGAGATGCAAGAATAGTTACCGGGAATCTACCCAATGGATTTTACTACATCTTTTTTACATTTGCGAACCGAAAACCAATAGGACAGACATTTATTATTCAAAAATAATTTAAACAGATAAAATGAAAGATATAAGCGTAGATTTTGGAGGGTTAAAATTAGTTAATCCTATTATTGCCGGTAGTTCCGGACTGACCGATAGCGTAGAAAAAGTGGTTGAACTCGAGAAAGCCGGTGTTGGTGCTATAGTGCTGAAATCCCTGTTCGAAGAGGAAATTCTGCTTGAAATGAAGGAGCAGATGCACCAGATGACAGGACGGTTCCTTGTATATCCCGAAACATTTGACTATATGGATCAGGAACCTGAAGAAGACAGTGTCAGAAAATATTTGCGGTTGATAAAAGAATGTAAGGATGCTGTAAAAATCCCGGTTATTGCCAGTGTCAACTGTGTTTCATCACAAAAATGGACTTACTTTGCCAGGGAAATTCAGGAAGCCGGTGCGGATGCCCTCGAACTGAATGCTTTTATCCTGCCTTCCGATTTTAACCACACGGGTGCCGAAAATGAAAAAATTTACTATGATATTGTTGAAGCTGTCAAGAAAGAAGTAACTATCCCCATCTTCATAAAAACCAGCTATTATTTCTCCAACCTGGCCTCATTCCTTCACAACTTATCGCAAACAGGTATTTCGGGCCTGACCCTGTTCAACCGGTTTTTCAGCCCCGATTTTGACCTTGAAAACTTATCGATCAACTCAGGATTTGTATTGAGCAGCCCGGGCGACCTTGCCCTCAGCCTCCGCTGGATAGGCATTATGTCAGGGAGGGTCAATTGCGACCTGGCTGCCTCCACAGGTGTCCATAACGGCAGTGCGCTAATCAAACAAATACTGGCCGGTGCAAATGCTGTACAAGTAGCCTCTACTTTATATAAGAATGGTCTTGGACAGGTCAGAGGTATGCTGAAAGAGCTGGAGGACTGGATGGATAAAAATGATTTTGGTTCGCTCAGCGATTTCAGGGGTAAACTCAGTTATGCCAAAATCAACGACCCTGCAGGTTATGAACGGGTCCAGTTTATGAAACATTTCAGACATTTTATTAAAGCTGGTATTTAAAATTAATTGACTATGAAATTCTATATTCAAGCCGGTTTGGTACTGGCACTGATCACTTTGCTCTCTTGCACCAGGAACGAAACGTACAAAACATACAATGATGGGAAGGTGTATTATACCGACAATGTGACTGAACAATCCGTGGATGCATTCGGTCAGTTGTTGATAGATTCAGGCATCTTTGATGGAAGCGGTGGTACTTTTAAACTCGACTTTTCTGACAGTACTTTTGTTGTTAGTACGATAGCTGAACCTGAGCAATTAGAGGATATAAAATTCCTCCGGTTTAGCAACCTGATGAGAATGTTGATGAAGGATAAACTATTTCCTGAAAATGAAGTGGTTTACCAGTTGTGCAACAGCGATTTTAAAGTCTTGAAATCCATTGCCGGGGAAGAAGACGTTGTTGTAGGTTCGGCTAACTAAGCAGCTTGTCCGGATTGGGTATTTATTAATAGCCCAGTTACTCCGTGGTAATATTTTTAACCTCTGGGTCTCACGGAGTTATTTGCACAGGATCTCACTGTGTAAAATGTAAGACTACTGAACTTAATCCTTAATATTAAAACTCCGTGTAGTACTCCGTGCTACTCCGTGGTAAAAAAATTTAACCTCTGGGCCTCAATGAGTACAATAAAGAAAGATTTTTAAACTTTCAAACTATAGCAAATGAAAGAGGCGT
>CAZVAY010000029.1:0-15188 GCA_964625265.1 uncultured Sphingobacteriales bacterium
TTTTTTGTTAGATTAGATTTATACAATTCCCTTACTTCAGGATATCGTCCTTCACACATCTCACATATTATGTCAAAAGCGTGGTCAAAATATTGTGTTTTCTGCGAGACATCACTTACAAAGACCTTTTTTTCATTCTTTGAATTTAAGAAAATCAATGTGTCTCCAGGAACAAACGGAAGAAATGACTTGACATGATCTGTCAGCGGTTGCAGTGGATCGTAAGATTTTTTGCATCCTGAAAATAACATCAAAGTGCAAATCAAAAAAAATACTAATCGTAATCTCATATTTTTCAGTAATTTTCTCGATCAAATTTAAATACTATATATTGAAATACATATTCTTTATATTATTTGCTATTGCTTCAATACAAGTGTCTGCTCAATCCTTTACTTATCTTACTTTTGGTTCTGGCATGTCTTATTCTAAACTAAAATACATGAATAATTTAAGTCCTGGAATAAAAACTGTAAAAGGTGTAGATGTTGGTTGTCATGCAGGAATTGGAGTTTCATCAATATATACTTCTGTTATTGGTTTTGAACTTTTATTTTCAAGTGTAAGATTGCCAGTAGTAGACCAAAATACAACTGGCCAATTGGACTGGGGAAGAGATCATTTTTTTCAATCAAAGATGTCATATAAGCTTTTTACAAGATTTGATATTGCCGAATATTATTCAATCAAACCATATATTTCTTTAAACCATTTTACCAATTATGAATTTAGCTATAAAAAACGGATCAATAAATTTGAGTATGGGACATCTTTTCTATATGCCAGAGGAAGGGTATGGTATGAGTTCCAGATTTCTTCTTTCCCGGAATTTGACCACCTAGCACCATATAAAGATCCGGATGATATATTCAGAATAGAATCTATCCATTTGCCATATATTGGCTTAAATGTTAATATTTTGTTTGATGATATCGAAGCATTAAGGGAACTTAAAGAAGATAGATTAGAATTGTTTCTTAATAAACATCGAGGGCTTTCATTTGAAGTTGGATTAATTCAAATAGCCAATGGTATTGGAATACGGTATAAATTCAAGCAGAAGGATGGAAAGAGTAAATCAGATGAAATCGGGTTTAGAGGAGGTTTGACCCTAATGCCAATTGATGGAGGCGTTCTAACTTCATATCTTTATTATGGAATGAATTATAATTGGTTTAAGAAAGCGAAATTAAACTACTCTCTTAATTATGGATTTGAATTTGGAGGTGGAATTTTACAATTGTATCAAGACGAACTAATGCCTTATCCACACCTAATGGCATATTTAGAGAATGAATTCAATAAATTCTTTTTCAGGACAGGATTTGGCACAGGTTTTTACGCTACGCTGGGATATAAGTTATTTTAACTATGTAATTTAATTGTAAAAAATTTCATCCTTTTGTTTGCTTTATGCATGAGAAGGAGTCCTATTTGGCTTGATCATGAAGGTACTGACAACAGCCACTATGCCAGCCACAACAAACGTCATGACACGTGCACTGATGATCTGGCTGTCAAGTCCTGAGCTGATCCAGAAAATAGTAAATACTAATCCGGTAATAATGGTGATCAGGGCAGCTTTTCCATGAAACCTTTTCCAGAAAAGGGTCAGGAGGATAACAACGGAAAAGGTACATCCCACACCTGCCCATACATAACCAACAATGGTAAAAACCAAATTTGAGGGAAGGAAATAAGTCAGTACAAGAGCTGAGACGGCCAGTGATGCTGTGATGATCCGGGAACCGTTGAGCGACACAAAAAAGGAATTTTCACCCGACCAGGGCTTAACGAGGTTTTCCGATAATTCTGTAGAAGAGACAATAAGCAGGGAATTGGCTGTTGAGATAATGGCTGCAATGGCTCCGGTGATCAATATTCCGGCTATAGCAGGAGGAAAAACAGTTTTGATGACCATAGGCATCACATACTCCTGATCTGTAAGTCCGGATGGGCCAAACATAGCAATACCGATCCATCCGATTGATAGAGCGCCTATGTATGCCAGAACGGTCCAGATGATACCAATATTCCGTGCCTGGCCGGCTTGTTTTTTATTTCTGATTGCCATGAAGCGCATACTTAACTGGGGCTGGCCTCCCAGGTAACCGAAAAACCAGGAAAAGCCACCTATGATCATGACCCCGGCTGAAAATCCTTTCACACCACCGGTCAGGGAGCTATAACTGTTGCCGGCAAGAGAAATAGCATCCGACATATGGGCGGCAAACAATCCGTCACCATGATGGTGGAGATACAAAATACCTGCGACCGGGCCAATAATCAGGGTCAGGATCATGATACCTGCCTGCAATACATCGGTGTAAGCCACACTTCTGAACCCTCCGTAAATTGTATAAGGAACCACTACCAATAACATAATCAACATACCCGTATTGGTGTTGATGCCAAAAAGCGAAAAGAGTGTTTTGCCACCTCCGATAAATTGTGCACCGACATAAAAAAAGAAAAAGAACACGATGGTGATACTGCCAATGGCCCTGATCCATTTGGCACTGTCCCCGTGGCGTTTGGCGATATAATCAACAAAGGTCAGGATGCTGAATTTATCGGCTTCTTTCTGTAACCTCCAGGCCAGGATTGCCCAGGTACAAACAATACCTGCCACACAGCCCACTGCAGTCCATATTTCAACCAGGCCTGTTGCATAGGCAGCACCGGGCAGGCCAAGCAAGGCCCAGGAAGATTCCCCCGCAGCACGCTCTGACAATGCGGCCACCCAGCCTGGAAGATTTCTTCCTGCTATGGAATAATCGGTTTGGGATTTTACCTTTCTTCCCTGGTAAATTCCCCACGAAATGAGCAGCACCATATAGGCTATCATAACTACCAGGTATTGCATTTGTGCATCCATATCAATTGGTTTTGTCGTTACAAGATGAATTCATCAGGTAAATATAAAGTTAATTTGCAAAATGCAGCCTTATTTCAGTTAATTTGCATTGTTAAAGCAATGAAAAATGAAATTCTCAGATAGCGACCTTAAACAGATACAATCAAAAGGTATTGAAACAAGCATGGTGGAACGCCAGCTTGAGCAATTTAAAAAGGGTTTCCGGCCGGTTGACCTGGCAGGCCCTGCAACGGTTGGAAATGGCATTAATGTTTTTGATGACGATACGATAACCAGGTTACTGGATGATTATGATAAAAAATCCGGTGGCCTTGATATTGTCAAATTTGTCCCGGCTTCAGGCGCTGCCAGCCGGATGTTCAAATCGCTGATGTCTTTTTATAATGACCTGGTGGCTGGGAAAGATCCTTCAGAGCTTTTACAACAAGACCAAAGTTTCAATTCGGCTTTTACTTTTTTCACCCGGCTCAAAGATTTTGCCTTTTATGAAGATTTGGAAAAATCAATGAAAGCAAAAGATAAGGATATAGAAAACTGCCTGAATTCGGGTGATTTTAAAACTGTGCTTGAGAATTTCCTTTTCAGCGATGGGTTGGATTATATTTCCCTGCCTAAGGCGCTCCTGAAATTTCACGCATATGTAGACTCCAACCGTACATCTCTGGAGGAACATTTAACGGAAGCTGCCCTTTATGCCACCTCAGCCGGAGGCAAATCAAAAATCCATTTTACCTTATCTCCCGAGCATATAGAAAAAGTGGAATTGTTACTGAAAGAAGTGCTGCCGTTGTATGAAAAAGAATATGGTGTAAGATTTGAGATCAGCTACTCCATACAGGACCCCTCAACCGATACCATTGCGGTAAACCCGGACAATACGCCATTCCGGGAACCGGATGGTTCAATGCTATTCAGGCCGGGGGGGCATGGCGCTTTGATCAACAACCTGCAACAGATAAAAGCTGATATCATTTTTATTAAAAACATAGACAACATTGTCCCTGACAAACTGAAGGCGCCAACAGTAGAATATAAGAAACTGATTGGTTCGTATCTGCTCTATTTGCGCGACAAAATATTTGGATTTCTGAACCGGCTTGATCAGGATAAAGCTTCTGATGATCTTTTAAACGCAATTGAAAAGTTTTATGCCGAAGAATTAATGGTACAGTTTCCTGCCCATTACCGGAAATTAAATAGAGAACAAAAAACCGATTGGCTTTGGCAGTACCTGAACCGCCCTGTCAGGGTTTGCGGTATGGTGAAAAATGAAGGGGAACCGGGTGGAGGCCCTTTTTTAGTCAGGCAAAAAGATGGCTCGGTGACGCCCCAGATTGTTGAAGGCTCACAAATCGATATGACCGACAGGTTACAGGTAGATATTTTAAAGTCGGCTACACATTTTAATCCTGTTGACCTGGTTGTTTCCACAAAAAATTACAAAGGAGATTATTTTAACCTGTCTGACTTTATTGACCCTGAAACCGGTTTTATTTCTGAAAAATCCAAAGACGCGAAATCGCTAAAGGCATTGGAGCTTCCCGGCCTCTGGAATGGTGCTATGGCCTTTTGGAATACGGCTTTTGTTGAGGTTCCACTGATCACTTTCAACCCGGTTAAATACATCAACGACCTGCTTAGGGAACAACATCAGTAATGAACAGAAAAGATCAAATTCAGGTTGTCCGGTTTAATTTTACTGATCAGGCGCTGTATAATCAGGCACGTAAAATAAGAGAAATTGTTTTTATTGATGAGCAAAATGTTCCGGCAGAACTTGAAATGGAAAATGAAGAAGAAGCCCAATATTATTTGGCATTCCTGGATCAAAAGCCGGTAGCCTGTGCCCGTTGGAGAAAAACGGCCGAAGGAATTAAACTGGAACGTTTTGCTACACTCCGTGATTACCGGGGAAAAGGCCTGGCAAAAGCTATTTTACTTGAAATTATAAGGGATACATCTTCTCCGGGATATCCGGTTTTTCTTAATGCCCAGGAAAGTGCGGTAGGTTTTTATAAAAAATTTGGATTTGAGGTTGAAGGTCAAAGTTTTGTTGAAGCAGGTATCGTTCATTATAGGATGATACTGAAAACAAATCCTGTTTTATGACATTATATCCTATCAAAATGTCAGTATATTTAAGGCACAATAATAGCAAACCAGAAACACCGTAAATCAATAAAATCAGAAAAATGAGTGATATAAAAAAAGTAAAGGTTTTAATTATTGGTTCCGGGCCGGCCGGTTATACGGCTGCTATATATGCTGCCCGCGCTGACCTGCACCCAGTGATGTACACCGGTATGGAAATGGGAGGCCAGCTAACCACCACTACGGAAGTTGAAAACTTTCCGGGTTTCCCCGAAAAAATTGAAGGGCCTTACCTGATGGAAGAAATGCGTAAGCAGGCAGAACGGTTTGGAACAGAAATCAATTTTGGTGTTATCACCAAAGTCGACCTGTCGTCAAGGCCATTCAAAGCCTGGGCTGATGGTGTTCAGGAAGTTCATGCTGATGCTGTCATTGTGGCCACCGGGGCAACAGCCAAATATTTGGGCCTTGAGTCAGAGCAGCGTTTGCGTGGCCATGGTGTTTCGGCCTGCGCTACCTGCGATGGATTCTTTTACAAAGGAAAAACCGTAGCTGTTGTTGGTGGTGGTGATACGGCAGCAGAAGAAGCAACCTATCTGGCCAACATGTGCGAAAAAGTTTTTCTCGTACACCGCAGGGATGAACTTCGGGCTTCCAAAGCCATGCAGAAAAGGGTCTTTAATACTCCCAATATCGAAACACTCTGGAACAACACAATCAAGGAAGTTAACGGAGTTGATAATGTGGAGAGCCTGACACTTACCAATACACAATCGGGTGAAGAAACCGAAGTCAAAATTGACGGCCTTTTCCTGGCGATAGGACATAAACCGAATACGGATATCTTAAAAGGATTTATGGACCTTGACGAAACCGGTTATATCAAAACGGTTCCCGGTACCAGTCAAACCAACATACCCGGGGTATTTGCCTGTGGCGATGTGCAGGACAAACATTACCGCCAGGCTGTAACGGCAGCAGGTTCGGGTTGTATGGCAGCTATTGATGCCGAAAGGTGGCTGGGGAGTCAGGAGTAGGGTTTGAGGTTTATTCCTCACCCTGCCATCCGTTCCTTATTTCTTTGCCTTTCTCTTGTCGTATTCTCCATTGAGCCCTCCGAGGACTGCCTGGGTCAGGTCGAATTGTTCATCTGCATGGAGAATGCCACCGCCTTTTGAAAATCCAAGGATATAGTTGAACCCGACATGTCCTTTTTCATTGTATCTTTTTATATACGACACAATGCTATCGTACAAGGATTCAGTCAGTGTTTGCTCTTCCTGGATAAGTTGATTGCGGACGGTATTTCTGTATTCTTCCACTTTCTGTTGCTTTTCGGCAAACTGGTTTTCAGCCTCAGTTTCGGTGATCAGGCCCAACTTGATCTTTGACAGCAGATTTTTATAATCCGATTCCAGCTCTTTCATTTTTTGCGAAAGCTGGTATTCGGCATTATTTTGCCTGAGTTCAAGTTTCTTCTGTAGTTCCTGGAAATATTTGTATTCTTCCAGAATCGTATCCGTATTTACATAAGCAATTCTGACAGGTTTGGCTATGTTTGATGTGGAATCTGAAAGGCTGCTAATTTCTTCCGTATTTTCTGGTTTAACTGTTGGATTATCATTGTCTTTTTTAAGTACAAGAACAAAAAGAATGATAACTGCAATTGTCAGAACAACGTTCAGTACAAGGTTTATATTTTTCATTGTAAATCTAAAAATTTAACATTAAAATGACACATTATTCGGGGAGCAAGATACTAAAAGATAGGGAAGAGCCGTCATCTGAAATGTACCGTGTGATTTTAAAATTCTTATCAGGATAGTAATAGGAGAATGATTTAAGGCCGAGTGAAGGAATGTCAAGCTCCGTGTTTCTTGTGGCCGGAAAACCGATAAAATTCTTAACTATTTGTGAGTTCTTATTGATCACTTCCAGTGTTAATAAGTTTTTAGAATTTCCTACCATATAATGAATGAAGTCAAAATACAGAACTACTTCACTGAGTCGTAATTTGCTGTTGTCCGGTTCTGATGTATATTTCAGATAGCCAATGCATCTGTTTTTATTATTGATCTTATTGGTGTCGTAAAGATAGATCCTGTTTTCGTTAAAAGGGTCTTCTTTTAAAAAGATGGCAGAATTATACTTGATTGATTCTGAAACTTCATCCGGTGTCATACCCAGGTGTATACCGAAAACAAGTATTTCTTTGGCGGTGATATTCTTGTATCTGGTAATATCAGTCTTTGTGATCTCCTTATATGTTTTTCGTTTGGTGTCAGGCTCACCGGTATCGGAATACACCTGAATATGTGTAAATAAAACTCCCAATATTATTATCAGGTATAATTTCCTCATTCCTGGTTTAATATGCAATTTTAATATTAGTTAGCCATTTCTGAGATAAACTTTATCCTCATTAGCTGTATCTCTTCACGACTGTAAACGTCTGCGCCCATTTCATTAAGGGCATCGTCAATGGAATCGGTTTCGGATTGACGGAAATAATCAAATATCTCGTCCTGGTATTCCTCATCGAGGATCTCATTGAGGTAATAATCCATATTCAATTTGGTTCCTGAATAAACAATTTGTTCAATTTCATCCAGCAATTCGTCCATGGTAAGGCCTTTTGCATTTGCAATATCTCCAAGGTCGATTTTTTTGTCTATGCTCTGGATAATAAATACCTTATTTTTTGATTTATTGGCAACTGATTTTACAACCAGATCCTGCGGCCTTTCTATATCATTTTCCTCCACATAACTATTGATAATCTCCAGGAATGTTTTGCCATAGCGCTGGGCTTTTGTTATGGAAACGCCAACAATCTGGGTAAGCTCTTCCATGCTAATCGGGTAACGAATGGCCATTTCCTGCAGGGATGGATCCTGAAATACAATGTATGGAGGTACATTGTTGATTTTTGCAATATGCTTGCGTTCTTCTTTCAGCATTTTAAACAGGTCTTCATCGTATCCACCCGTTGAAGAACCACTCATACTGACAAATTCGTCATCATCGTCATCCTCCAGGTTTTCAAAGTCGGTGTCAATAGCCAGTTCGAGGTAATAAGGCTCCTGAATGAATTTCTCTCCTTTTTCTGTCAATTCAAGAGTGCCGAGGGTTTCAATGTTGTAATACAACAGATCATCAAGGTTGGCCTTGCGTATGAGCGATTTCCAGAAATTAAAATCATGGTCTTTACCCAGATTAAAATAAGGTGATTTGTCATGCCCGTATTGGCTAATAGCCTGATTGGTATATCCTGTCAGAACATGGGCGATATGTTCCATTGTGTGTTCGCCCTCAAGGTCGCGAATAGCTTTCATTAGAGTAACAGTGTCTTTTGAAGCATCAACTTTTTCTTTTGGATGCCGGCAGTTATTGCACATTTTATTATCCTGGCAATCTGGTTTTGTATATTTTTCTCCGAAATAGTGAAGCAAGGATTCTCTGCGGCAATTTGAGTTTTCACTAAAGGCTGCCATATGTTTCAATAACTGGTTTGCCTTTTCCCTTTCGTAGTACTGTTTGTCGCGGTAAAGCTTTTCAAGTTTTAATAAATCGTTGTAGTTGTAATAGAGAAGGCAATCGGAGCGTATTCCGTCACGACCTGCGCGCCCTGTTTCCTGGTAGTAACTTTCCACTGATTTGGGGACATCAAAATGAACAACAAACCTAACATCAGGTTTGTCGATCCCCATGCCGAATGCTATTGTTGCTACAATAACATCCACTTCTTCCATCAGGAAGAGGTCCTGGTTTCGGTTTCGCACAGCGCTTTCCATGCCTGCATGATATTCGGTAGCTTTTATACCATTGAGCCGGAGTATTTCGGCCACTTCCTCAACGCGTTTTCGTGTCAGGCAATAGATAATCCCCGATTGACCGTTATGTTTTCTTATGAAAGATACAAGGTCTTTAACGGCAGCTTTTATAGTTGGTTTGGGTTTGACTTCGTAATATAAATTGGGACGGTCAAATGAAGATTTGAATACTGCTGCATCTTCAATATTCAGGATCTTCAATATGTCTTCCTGTACTTTAGGTGTGGCAGAGGCGGTAAGGGCGATAATAGGGACCCTGCCCAATTCATCGACAACGTCACGGATTTTTCTGTACTCGGGCCTGAAATCATGGCCCCATTCTGAAATACAATGTGCTTCGTCAACAGCAACAAATGCAACTTTGATATGGTTGAGCAAATCAATTGTTTTTTCCCTGTTAAAAGTTTCCGGTGCAACATAGAGCATTTTTGTCCGTCCACTCAAAACGTCTTCACGAACAATTTCAACGGCTTTCTTGGTCAGCGAGGAGTTCAGAAAATGTGCAAAGCCTTTTTTTGCACCAAAGGTACGGATCAGGTCTACCTGGTTTTTCATCAATGCAATAAGCGGGGAAATAATGATTGCTGTGCCTTCCAGAACAATTGCAGGTAGTTGGTAGCACATGCTTTTCCCGCCCCCTGTTGGCATAATGACAAATGTGTCTTTGCCCGACACTATACTTTCAATGACCCCTCGTTGGTTTCCTTTGAACGAATCAAATCCGAAGAATTGCTTGAGTGTCCTGTCAATAATATTATCTACTTTTTCCAATGTTATTCTATCAAACTTATATATTCATTTCCTGCTAAGGTAATGCTATTTTTAAAAACAGCCAAACCGCACTGAAAATTTAATGCCATGATAAGCCCCAATCAATATATTCTATAAGCTTTTGATTATGATATTTATCAGGCTTTTACTTATTGGGTTTACTGCCTGTTGTTGTCATGACAAAATTACAATTAAAAACCCAATAACACCGGGATTGAAATATTACAATTTTTGGACTTCAATTGTCGGGAATCCCTTTTCTCCCAGATTGTTGTAAAAACCCACAAATCTCATTTTAAAATAATATCCTTCCGTGTCTTTTATCACATAGGTATTGGATGAATTAACTTCGTAATAACCGTTTTTAAAATCATATCGTTTCCAGTTGTAGCCAATAATGTCCGTTCGATGAGATAATTCCAAACTCTGAATGGAAGAATAGTTGATGGACTCAAAAAGTGTGTCTTTTAATGTCAGGGCTTCAACCCTGAAAGGATTTATCAGTACACCCAGAACAAGGTAAGGAGTTGCAATACCGGTTTTTGTATAGAGGGTTGTGGTATATTGGGTAAATAAAAGGTCCCATTCATTTTGACCGGGTTCAAGATCCGGATATTCCTGGTTAGATAGTAAGGAATAGTAAGTGTAGTTTTTTCCTGGGACTTTGGTGATAAGAACCGAATCCAACTTTTTATTATCGAGCCTTGCGAACCGGATCTTGTAAGTATCCGGACCGGGCATGTCTGCCAGTTGAATCTTCATCCCACCAAATGCATTTCCCTCCTCGTCCATGCCCATATCCAGGGCATAAACATCATTTTTTGAGATGATGCTTCCTTTTTCAGATAAGTACCATGTCCCCAATGCTGTTGAATCCTTGTCTCCGGTGGGATTATCAAATATCCATGCTACCCCGCTGGTGTCAAACAACTCCATGATGTTTTTCAGATGGGTATTGTACGAACGCATAAATTTGGCTGTATTTAGCAGAACAGTGTAACCTGTATCGGAACATTCAAAAGCCAGGTCCCAGTCGGTTTTCAGGTTGGAGGCAACAACCTGGTTGCTACTGAGGTCATAATACACCTGGTACTTATAGGTTTCTGTAAGCTCAAGGGTTGAACTTAAAATATTGCCCGACTGATGCTTGGGAACAATTTCGTCTTCACGAAAGCAGGAAGTCAACAGGATGGCAAGCCCTGCCAATAGCATGATGAACCTGATAAAATATGACATGGCTAGAATTTGTTAAAATTATAGGTGAGCCTGACAAAAGCGCTCCGGCCCCATCCCACGGGGGAAGAACCATCACCACCACTGTGAACGCCTCCACTCGATACCAGGCCGGATGAATTAATGTTTATGTTGTTAAATAAGTTTTTTGCTCCGAAAGAAACAAATAACCTGTCCTGCATGTAGTATTTTCCAAAACTCACATCCATGTTGTGGTAACTTTCAATATACCCTTCCTTTATATCTTCATTTTCATCCAGGTAAAATTGCGGCATCCTGCCGAAATACTTGTAATAAATAGTGAAAAAGAAATTATATTTTAGATTTTTATACCTGGCATTTGTACTGATATCTGAACTGTATGTGAAATCAGCCAGGCCGGGAGATTCATTCGAAAGTGAATTATACCTGCCTGTCAAAACGTAACTTACAGAGGTGGTAAATCTGGGATGCATTTTGTAGGTGACAGAAAGCTCTCCGCCCTGCGTTTTATATTCATCCACATTGACATACGAATACCGGGTAGCATCTTGTTGTGCCAGAGTAATGATATTATGGATATTGTTGTAAAATAACTTGGTTTCCAGTTCAAAGAAATGATTGTCAATAGCGAATTTCTTAATTGCGGATAAATTAATATTATAGGAATATTCAGCTTTGAGGCTGTCGTTACCAACGATATTATGGTTGATGTCAACAAAATATAGATATAGTTCTTTTAGCGATGGTGCCCTGAACCCGCGTGAATAGGATAGCCTGATTTGGTAATCCTTGCCGGGGCTCCATTTCAGGTTCAGCGAATGGATAAGAGGTGCTTTATAGCGGGTGTTATAACCATAACGCAAGCCTGGTTGCAAACTCAGTTTGGCCATGGGTGACCAGTTGACACTTAAAAATCCTGCAAAGTCACCAATCTCCTGCTCCTGGTTTAAAATCCGTTTGCCAGAACCGAATTCATAATTCACATCATAGCCAAGCTGGTATTCAAGCTTACTTTCAGGAAGGCTTTTCGAATAGGTTCCCCTGGCAAGTATGGATCTGAAAATACTTGTATCGTGATCAGAAAAATTAGGTGTGAGCTGTTGTTCCAGTGTGGTCAGGTCTTTAAAGTAGGTAATTTTTGAACGGCTAAACCAGGAAGGGGCAACAAGTAGGTTCATAAACCTGTTGTTATTGAATTTTGAAAAGATTTCAAATCTGCCATTGTACCTTGTGGTCGTAAAATAGTGATCAAATGCTGTTTCAAAATAGGGCGCTGCGAGGGCTCCCTTGTCGCGGATATGTTCATTAAAAAATGCACCGGACACTTTAAGTTTGGTTTTTCCCCAGTCATACATATAATAAGCATCAGCATTGTACTGCCTTTTTGGGTCCCACAACCTGTCACGGGTTGTTTTATCCAGGTCATAACCTTCGAAAAAGTTACGTGCTGCTGTAGCTGAATAATAGTGCTTCCCATTTTTCCCGGCAATCCTGGTATTGAGGTTATAAATACCTACAGATTCGTAATAGGCATCAGTACTGATGGAAAATCTGGATAATTTATTTTCCCGTGTGATAATATTAATAGCTCCTGCCAGGGCATTGCTGCCGTAGATCACCGACATAGGCCCTTCAATAATTTCAACATGGTCAACATTGTGCAGGTTGAGCTGGCTGATGTCGATATTCCCATCCATCCGGCCAATGACCGGTACTCCGTCAATCAGGATTTTAATATGCTCACCACTTAGCCCCTGCAGGCTGATTTTAGAGCCTAAAGCACCATCCTGTGATACCCTGAAACTGGCTTCAGTTGCCAGGAGGTCATTCAGGTTGGAGGCACCTTTTTCAAGAATCTGGTCAAAATTGATCACATCCACTTTATAAATGGACTGATCTGATTTAACCGGGGCGTATTGTGCCGTTACCACGTATTCTTCAACTTCGATGCTGGCAGGTGTCATTTTAATTTCATTGACCTTGCCGGGCATCAGCGTGTCGAAATAACTCTCGTAACCCACATACGAAACGGCTACAATGGTCTTTCCCGTAAGGTTAACACTTACTTTACCTTTGTCATCTGAAGTTTTAAACAGCTTGACAGATGGGGCCAGGCTCTCAAAACAGATATTGGCATAGGGAAGGGGTTCATGTGTTTTTGCGTCTTTTATTAAAAAAACAGTCTGCTGTGCCCATACCGGTACCGATACGGATACCAGAATCAGGCACAGCAGAGTGAAAAAGAAATTCTTTTTGTTATGATCCATCTTTTAGTAAACGATAAAGTGAATACTCCCTTGAATTTCATTGTTCCGGATCACAGCAATATAGTTACCCGGTACAAGCTTAGCATCTGTGAGGCTGATTGTGTTCAATCCCTGGTGTGCCTGAACCTGGTTTGAAAAAATTGATTTTCCTGCCAGGTCGACAAGGTCGAGTTGGTAACTGCCTTCGCTTTCGACAACAAATACGATCCTGATGTTTTGTGCAGATGCAGGGTTGGGGTAAATACTCATTTTACCAATTACAGCATTTGTCTCATTGAAAATCCCGGCTGATTTAAGCTTCTTTTTAGTGAAAGTAAATACGCCATTTCCAAATGAACCACTTTCAAAACGGGTAAAGTAAAGTTTATAAATATCCTGGTTCATATCAGATATAAAATACAACTGTGAATCAACAATATGGTAAACGGGAGGCATTCCAACACCTTTTTTCCAATCCCGGCCAATAACAGATATATTGGCAGAATCGAAAGTAACTGAAGAATAATCTTCAAAAGTGGTTTCTTCCTCACCGGTGACTTTGGCTACATAAACACCATCGTTGGTCAGAATCCCTGCAACGGGATAATTGACAGGCGATGGCCCCATATAAATTTTGTCTACATACTTGGTAAAAAGTAAATCCCAGTTTTGCGAAGCAGGCTCACGGTCGACCACCATATTACTGCTAAGAGAATAGGCAACAAACATTTTATCTTTATAATCGTTGCAATTCAGCGTGATATTTTGTTCGTTGCTGCCATCCAGGTTAGCAAACCTGAAATAATAGGTGTTTTTCGGGCTGTCTTTTGAAGTGATCACTATTTTGCGGAATGTACCGTCTACCAGTTTGATGATGAAAATAGAATCACCGAAGAGTTTGTGTGAGGTGTTGTTGTACTGTCCCCAGCCGTAATCAGGATGTTTGCCTGCATTGGCCATGAAAGCACCTTCTTCCCAGTTTTTCAGGCTGTTGTTCATTTCTGTCCATGAACTCAGGCCGGTAGTATCCACTGTTGCCCATGCACCTGTGTCGCCATTTGGATAGGTATAAAGCATGACCCCGGATCCCCCATTGATAGTGATAGAGGAACTCATAATGTTGGTACGGAAAGCAATGTCCCAGGCCATGCGTTCCGGGTTGGCTGTTTGGCCGTCTTTGAGGCTGTAGTAAATATCGTTGGCATAGTCGCTGCCCATGGTCACAGAGTCTGACTCCTGAGCAAATCCCTGGTTGCCAAGCACAAAGGTGGCAATCAATCCGAGAAGTAAAATGTTACGCTTGTTCATAATTATTAGGTTTGGTTAATTTAGTTTTAAAGTCCGCCACTTTGGCAAAAATGATGCAGCGTAGTACCGGAATGCGGAAAATTTTCAAAGATATTAATCAATGATGTATTGATAAATATATCGAAGGGCCTGTTTGGTTAAGAAGATCAGAAAGTTAGTGGCTGAGAAATGGGCATTTCATTTTAATTAATGCCATCCTCATTGAAGCCAGGTTTCAGGTGAACATTAATAAAAATAAGGAGTGGGTTTGAAAGATGGGTAGTTTAAAGACATTGACAAAAAAGAGCCTGAGATCAAATTTTACACTCACTCTGATTGGTACCCCCAAGCGGAGAAATATCGAACTTTTTCGTCCAAGATATGAGTTTCAATATTGGGAATTCAAAGTTGATTGATATTATTATTTGAAGTCATATCGATACAAAGCCATACAATATATTTCGCCAAAACTATATAATATTTGTAATTTTGGCGAAATATAAAATTGTTTTATGGGTAGAATTATCGGAAGAAAACATGAAATCAAAATTCTTCAAAGAGCAATAAACAGTGACACCTCAGAGCTAATTGCACTGTATGGAAGAAGGAGAGTTGGAAAAACATTTTTGATAAGGGAGTATTATAAGAAGAACTTAGTATTTGAGGCTACGGGGTTGTACAATGGAGCCATGAAAGATCAACTCTTAAATTTTGCTAAAGAAATAAAGAAAAGAAGTAATAATCAGGATATTGAACCTCCTGTTTCCTGGTTGCAAGCATTTACCCTATTGGAAAATTATCTCGATACACTTAAAGGCAAAAAAAGGAAGGTTGTTTTTATTGATGAGTTTCCTTGGATGGCTACTG